>DASYMV010000304.1:0-13451 GCA_036008865.1 Pseudonocardiaceae bacterium
CGTCATCCGCGTTCGGTCATCGCGGCGGGAGCGAGACCACGTCGGTCAGCCGAGTGCAGCAGAAACGAGTTCTCCAGCAGGGGCATTCGCGCGGTGCAGGAAGTGCTCCGCGGCGGCGGCCTCGTTCGTGCCTTCCTCACCAGTCGCGGCGGTGAACAGGAAACGCGCCGGGAACAGCACGACCTTCGTCGCCCAGCGAACGCCTGTGGTGAGCAGCTGCTCCGGTTGGCGTACCTGGTCGACGGTGTCGCCTGCCAGGAAGTCGAGCGCGAACTCGGCGCCGGCGACGAGGAGCGTGATCCGGTCCGGCCGGGCGATGCCCTGGCGGATATCGGGCCCCAGGAGCAGGCGTCCGTGCTCGAGAAGGCACAACCGGTCGAGCGGCGGAAACCGTCCACCGGTCGTCTGCCCGCCCAGCGAGGACGGCGTGCCCCAGAACACCGACAACCGCTCGTGGAGTGTTGATCCGGCCGATCGGACACCTTCTACGAGCCGCAGCAGGGAGGAGCCGTCGGTGGAGCGAATGGGGTCGGTGAGGATCAACGCGAGGTCGACGTCGCTGACCAGGGGGCTGAAGCCGCCATGCGCGAGGCTGCCCGGGGCGTAGGCCGCTACCAATCGGTCGCCCATCCCCTCTTGCAAGCTTCGCACTGCCTCGGCCAGCACCGCCTCCCCGGTGGTGCTTGATTCGTCGGCGCTGGTCTGCGGCGCCCATCGTTCCCCGTGATGTCCACGCAGACTGCCCAGGCCGGGGTCACCGTGCACCTGGAGCCCCCTTCATGCCCGGCCAGGAGGCAATGCCGGTGCGGCACGTGGGGCTGTTGATCAGCAGACCACAACGATGCCCGGTGGACACGACGTTGAAGGCAGCGGTACGTCGACGTTCGCGCACCCCGGACGACTCAGCGAACTGCCTCGCCCTGACCACAGCCCCACTGTGACCCGCGCGGGTCGCCGTCGCAATGCCATGACGGGGCGCCGCCGACGGCTCTGGATGCGGCACGGGGTCGTCCGCAGGTCAGCAGTGGCATCCCGGCGGGAACACCGGGGTCAGGTGAGCAGTCCGAGCATTCGTGCCGCGTTGTCCTTGAGGATGAGCGAGCGCACTTCGGGTTTGATCTCGAGCTTGTCGAAATCGGCCAGCCAGCGGTCCGGCGTGATCACCGGGAAGTCGGAACCGAAGAGCACCTTCGTGCGCAGCATCGTGTTCGCCGCGCGGACCAGCTGCGGCGGGAAGTACTTCGGTGACCACCCGGACAGGTCGATGTAGACGTTGGCCTTGTGCGTGGCGATGGAGATCGCCTCGTCCTGCCACGGCACCGACGGGTGCGCCATGACGATGGTCAGACCGGGGAAGTCGGCGGCCACGTCGTCGAGCAACATCGGGTTCGAATAGCGCAGTTTGATGCCACGCCCACCGGCAAGTCCGGCCCCGATCCCCGTTTGCCCGGTGTGGAACAGCGCAGGAACCCCGAGTTCCTGCAGTGCGTCGTAGAGCGGGTAGTGACGCGGGTCGTTGGGCTCGAACGCCTGCAGGCTCGGGTGGAACTTGAAGCCCTGGACGCCGTGTTCGGTCACGAGGTGCCGCGCCCGTGTGACGGCCGCCTTGCCGGCGTGCGGATCCACCGATCCGAAGGGAATGAGCACGTCGCGATGTTCAGCGGCGAGGTCGGCGATCTCCTCGCTGGACAACGCCGCGTGGCCGGTCGCCGACGTCGCGTCGACGGTGAACACCACGGCGGCGGTGCGCCGTGCGCGGTAGTGCTCGGCGATGTGCGCGAGCGTCGGCGTGCGGTGCTCGCTGGATTTGAAGTAGGCCGCGGAGGCGTCCATCAGCTCGTCGTCGAGCGAGAAGCAGCCGTGCGTGTCCTGCTCGACGTGCACGTGCACGTCGATCGCGGTCAGCGCATCGAGGTCCAGGGTCGGGGCGGGCACACGTTCCTCCGGGGGCAATCGCGTCGAGGATTCATCAGGGCAGATCGGTGCGCGCCTTCGCGGCGAGCAGCTGGTTGAGCACGACGTCGCGCTGGGCGACGAGATGAGTTGGATCGACACCGGCGAGCTCCTCGTCGACGCCGTCGATGAGAGTGCGCGTCAGCTCGGGCGTCAGCTTCGGGTCGCCGAGTTCCCGCCACCAGGCCTCCATCGGTGGCCCGAGGTGCTCCAGCACGTGCGCGAGGCCGCCTGGACCGCCGGACAGGTGCTGGTTGACGAACGGACCCAGCACTGCCCACCGCAGTCCGGGCCCGTGGGAGATGGCGGTGTCGATGTCGCTGACACTGGCCACGCCACGCTCCACCAGGGAGTAGGCCTCTCGCCAGAGCGCGGCCTGCAGCCGGTTCGCGACGTGACCCGGCAATTCCTGGCGCAGCCGGATCGGACGCTTGCCGATCGAGGCGTAGAACGCCAGCGCGCGCTCGACGACCTCCTCGCTCGTCTTCGCGCCGGGCACCACCTCGACCAGCGGGATCAGGTGCGGAGGGTTGAACGGGTGCCCGACCACGACCCGCTCGGGATGCGCACGGCACCCCGCCTGGATGGTGCTGGGCAGCAGGCCCGACGAGCTGCTCGCGATGACCACGTCCGGTCGCGCGGCCTCGTCGAGCAGGGCGAACAGCGTCTGCTTGACGGCCTCACGTTCGGGACCGTTCTCCTGCACGAAGTCGGCCGCGGCGACCGCCTCGGCGGCCTCGGTCGTGAACGCCAGCCGGTCGAGCGAGGCGTCATCGGCCAGCCCGAGCTGCTCGAGCACCGGCCAGTGCGCGCGCACATCGGCGCGCAGACGTTCCTCCGCGTCGGCTGCCGGATCGCTGGCGATGACGTCGAGGCCGTGCGCCAGGAAGTGCGCGGCCCAGCTCGCCCCGATGACCCCGGTGCCCACGACCGCGACGCGGCCGATGTCGTTGGTGCTCAACGCGACCTCCTGGTGTCGGCGTGCTCGGCGAACGCGTCGAGGGACGTCGGGTCGGCCAGCACGTCGCGGCTGGCGACGTCGTCCACGCGCGCGCCGAGCAGGATCTTCTTCACCGGCAGCTCGAGCTTCTTGCCGGTTCGGTTGCGCGGGACGGATCCCACACCGGCGATGGTGTCCGGAACGTGCCGCGGTGACAGCGCACTGCGCAGCTCGGCGGACAGCTTCAAGCGCAGCGCGTCGTCGAGCTCCACGCCGTCACGGGTCACCACGTAGAGCACCAGCTCACCGTTGCCACCCGTCGTGTCCTCCAGGTGCACGACGAGACTGTCCTCGATCTCGGGGAGTTCCTCGACGACGCGGTAGAACTCCGCGGTGCCCAGCCGTACCCCACCGCGGTTGAGCGTTGCGTCCGAGCGGCCTGCGATCACGCAGCTTCCGGTTGCGCTGAACCGGATCCAGTCCCCGTGCCGCCACACGCCCGGATACTCCTCGAAGTAGGCGGCGCGGTAGCGCCTGCCGTCCTCGTCGCCCCAGAATCCGACCGGCATGGACGGCATCGGTGAGGTGATCACCAGCTCGCCCAGTTCACCGACGACCCGCTCGCCGTGCTCGTCGAAGGCCTTGGCGTCCACGCCGAGGCAGGGACCGGAGATCTCCCCCGCCCACACCGGTTGCAGCGGGCCGCCCTGCACGATTCCGCTGCACACGTCGGTGCCGCCACTGCCCACGTTCAGCAGAACTCGTGGGCCGAACTGCTCGTGCACCCACCGGTATCCCTCGGCGGGCAGTGGGCTCCCCGCCGCACCGAGCTGACGCAGCCGCGACAGGTCGAACTCCTCGGCCGGTCGCACGCCCTGCTTTCGGCACGCCATCAGGAACGCCGGGCTCGCACCCATCACCGTTGCACCGGTCTGCTCGGCCAACCGCCACTGGTAGGTCAGGTCCGGGTGGAGAGGATTGCCGTCGATCATCACGACCGAAGCCCGCACGAGCAGTGCGGACACCAAGGCGTTCCACATCATCCACGCGGTGGTGGAGAACCACAGCAGGCGGTCGCCCGCGCGCAGATCCCAGCTCAGCGCGTGATTCTTCAGGTGCTCGAGCAGGATTCCGCCGTGGCCGTGCACGATCGCCTTCGGCTTGCCGGTCGTTCCGGAGGAGAACAACACGCACAGCGGGTGGTCGAAGGGCAGCGGATTGAAGGTGAGTTCAGGGCTGGGTTCCGCGGTGGCGCCCAGCAACTCCGTCCAGTCGACCACGTCGGGCAGCACGTTCGGCCCGTACGGCACGTGCACCACGTGCTCGAGAGTCGGCAGCCCGGCGCGGATCTCGGCGACCTCGTCGCGCCGGTCGATGTCGCGGGTGCCGTAGCGGTAGCCGGCGACGGCCAGCAGCACCTTCGGCTCGAGCTGGCTGAAGCGGTCCACGACGCTGCGGGCACCGAACTCCGGTGCGCACCCGGCCCAGATCGCCCCCAAGCTCGCCGTCGCGAGGAACGCGATCAGCGTCTCCGGGATGTTGGGCAGGTACGCCACGACCCTGTCACCGCACCCGACGCCCAGCCTGCGCAGTCCGGCGCGGACGCGGGCCACCTGCTCACGCAGCTCGGCGAAGGTCAATTCGACCGGCGGCCGGGTCTGCGAGTGCGCCACGACCGCCACCGCGTCGGCGTCCTCCGGCAGCCCGACAGCGTGCTCGGCGTAGTTCAAGGTGGCGCCGGGAAACCACTGGGCTCCGGGCATCTCCCGGTGTCCCAGCACCCGCTCGTAGGGGGTGTGCGAGCGGACGTCGAAGAACTCCCAGACCGAGGACCAGAACTCCTCCAGCTCCTCGACCGACCAGCGCCACAGCTCGTCGTAGCCGGTGAAGTGACGGCCCCGGTGCTCGGCGAGCCACGCGAGGTAACGCCCGATCTCGGTGGTCGCGCCGACGTCGACGGCCGGCTCGCGCAACACTTCGGCGACGGATTCGGTCACAGGGCTCACTTCCGTTCCACCTTCGCGGCCCTGCCCTCCAGGAACGCGCGCATCCGTGTCTTGGCCTCCTCGCTGCCGCCGGCCACCGCCGCCATCAGCGACTCGAGGAGGTACCCCTCGGCCGGATTCGCTTCGGCGATGCGTGGCAGAGCCTGCAGCACGGCGAAATTCGTGACAGGGGAGTTCGCGGCCACCTTCTTCGCCAGTTCCAGGGCATGAGCGAGGCCCTGACCCGCTTCGGTGAGGTAGTGCGACAGCCCGATGGTGTGACCGTCGCGTGCGTCGTACACCCGGCCGGTGAGCATCATGTCCGCCATCCGGTGTGCTCCGATCAACCGCGGCACCCGTACCGAGGCGCCGCCGCCGACGAACAGCCCTCGCTGTCCCTCGGGCAGTGCGTAGAACGCCGAGGGCTCGGCGACCCGGATGTGCGCGGCGCACGCGAGTTCCAGCCCACCGCCGACGACCGCGCCCTTGAGAACTGCGATGACCGGAAGCCGGCCGGATTCGATGCGCTCGAACGCCCGGTGCCACATCATCGAGTGCTCCAAGCCCTCGAAGGCGTCGCGTTCGACGAGCTCGGACAGGTCCAGACCGGCGGAGAAGTGGTCGCCCTCGGCGTCGAGGACGACGACCTTGACGCCGGTCGGAGGTGCGCTGAAGAAGGCCTCGAGGCCCAACACGGTCGTGTCGTCCAATGCGTTGCGCTTGGCCGCCCGGCACAGCCGCAGCACGGCGACGTCGCCGTGGTGCTCGACGCGCAGCGAGGACGGCAGGAGGACGCGGTGCCCGTTGCGGGTCATGTCGTCGGTCGCATCGTTCGGGGGGCGCTCGGCTGAGCTCGTCATCGGTGTTGATCCTGTCGGTCGATCGTCGGAACGGACGGGAAGGTCTCGGTCGTCGCGCGCTGACGCAGTTCGACCCGGCGGATCTTTCCTGTCGCGTTGCGCGGGAGGTCGGGAACGAAGACCAGGTGCCTGGGCACCTTGTAGCGGGCGAGGTTGGCCTCCAGGTGACGGCGCAGGTCTGCCTCGTCGAGCGTGGCGCCGTCGCGCAGCACGACGTAGCCGATTCCCACCTCGCCCCAGCGCTCGTCGGGCGTACCGACCACGGCGCAGTTCGAGACCTCGTCCAGCTGCACCACGACCGCCTCGACCTCGGCGGGGTAGATGTTCTCCCCACCAGAGATGATCATGTCCTTGACGCGGTCCACGACGTGAGCCCAGCCGTCATCCTCGACGCGCAGCACGTCGCCGGTGCGGAACCACTGCCCGTCGACGAAGCTCGCCGAGCTCTCCTCCGGCCTGCCCCAGTAGCCGGCGAACACGTTCGGGCCGCGGACCAAGAGCTCGGCGGGCTCGTCGCCGACCGGTTCCGCACGCTCGTCGCGCAGCGCTGCCACGTCTGTGTAGAAGTGCGGCACTCCAACGGAAACCGGCCGCTCGGACGCACCGTCGTGGGTGGCCATGTACACACCGGGGGAGGCCTCGGTCATGCCGTAGCCCTGCAGCACGCGCACGCCCCGGTCGAGCCAGGCCTTGGCGACCCTTTCCTGCACGGGCGAGCCACCGTAGTTGACCAGGTTCAGTGAGCTGAGATCCGCGCTCTCCCACGACGGGTGCTCCGTCATCATCTGCAGCATCGTCGGCACGGCGGAGAAGCTCGTGATGCGCCGCTCGTCGATCCGGGCCAGGACCGCTCCTGGGTCGAACTTGGCCACCGGCTCCACACTGCCGCCCTTGAACAAGGTCGGCAGGGTGATCTGCCCGAGCCCGACGCAGTGGAACAGCGGTGAGATGCACAGCGCCCGGTCTGTGCTCGCGGTGTCGAAGTGCGCGAGCTGGTTGACGGTGTTCCAGGTCAGATTGCCGTGGGTGAGCGTGGCCGCCTTCGGTCTGCCCGTGGTGCCCGAGGTGTAGAGCAGGATGCACGGATCGTCCAACGACACCGCGGCTCGCCCGAGGAGAGGGCTCGGCGTCCCGGCGATCTCCGCCTGGTAGTCCAGTCCACCGGCGGGGCAGGATTGCGGAGCCAGTGCCAGAACGTGACGCAATCCGTCGGGCAGCGGTGCGGCCGAAGCGATCACCGCGTCGGTGTCCGGGCTGTGCACGAGCACTGACGCGCCGCAGTCGCCGAGCATGTACCTGATCTCGGGACCGGACAGCCGGTAGTTGAGCGGCACGAAGATCGCACCCGCCAGGGCCGTGGCGAAGAACGTCTCGAACACCGCGATGTCGTTGACGCCGAGGTAGGCCACGCGATCACCTGGCCGAACGCCGAGGCGGACGAGCGCTCCGGCCAGTCGGGCGGTGCGCTCGGCGAGCTCCGCGTAGGTGAGGCTGCGGTCGTCCTGGACGAGTGCTGTGCGGTCGGGACAGATGCGCGCCCGCCGCCACGGCCAGCTGCCCAGGCCCATGTCCTGGCCGGTCACACCCCGGTCGATCATCGGCTCAGGATCACGGCCGGCGAAGGGAGAAACGGGCTTCGTACGGGTCGGACCGGCGTCATGGTGTGTCCCTCCTCGTGTGGCGCGGCGGCTGCCGTGCGGCGCGGCGACTGGTGCTTGAATGACAGGAATCCTGATAATGACGCCCGAGTGCGCGGCTGTAAAGGGGTGCGGCCGTGCCAGAATCGAGAGGCGCACCGGATGCGGAACCGGCGACGAGAGGGCACGACGATGACGGCGGGTTCCGCCACACCCGACGGCGGTGACCGGACCGGTCGCCGTGCCGCCGGTGCGACTGGGAGGGCAACGTCAGCCGATCAACGGGGGCCTTCGCTGCTGTACGCGGTGAAGCAGGTCGAGTTGGCTGTCCGAGCACACCTCGACGAACTGCTCCGGCCTTCGGGCGTGACCGCGCTGCAGTACACCGCCCTCACCGTGCTGCAGCGTCGCGACGGACTGACCTCCGCCGAACTCGCGCGGAACTCGTTCGTCACGCCGCAGGCCATGGCGGACCTCGTGGTGGCCCTGGAGCGTCACGGACTCATCGTCCGGCAGCGCGACGACTCCAACCGTCGCCGCTTGCTCATCAGTCTCACCGCAGCGGGCCGCGCACTGCTCGACCAGTACAGCGACCCGGTGGGTGCGCTGGAAGACCAGATGCTGGGCGATCTCACCGGTGATGAGCGATCCGACCTGGCCGACTACCTCAACCGGTGCCGCGCCGCGCTCGCCACACATCCTGCTCGTTGACCAGCGCGCAGTGGGATCGATCTAATGTTCGTCACACTGTTGACGGCCGTCATAAAAGTACCTAACGTGGCGCGGACCACAAGGACCTGAAACGGCAAGTCCTCTCGCCCCGACCAAAGGGGGTCGACGCGCGATGTCCCTTGATCAGCGCTTTGTCACCGCCACCACCGACCAGGAACCGGCCCGCGGCGACGCAGCTCAGCTGAGGCGGGTCGTCGCCTCCAGCTACCTGGGAAGCACGATCGAGTTCTACGACTTCCTGCTCTACGGAACCGCGGCGTCGCTGGTGTTCAACCGGCTGTTCTTCACCCAGCTCGATCCGCTCGCGGGCACCGTGGCCGCTTTCGGCACGTTCGCCGCCGGGTATCTCGCCCGCCCGCTGGGAGGAGTGATCTTCGGGCACTTCGGCGACAAGCTCGGCCGCAAGTCGATGCTGCTGCTGACGATGGGGCTCATGGGTGCGGCCAGCTTCCTCATCGGTGTGCTGCCCACGTACGCACAGATCGGGATCTGGGCTCCGGTGCTGCTCGTGCTCCTGCGGATCGTGCAGGGCGTGGCCGTGGGAGGTGAGTGGGGAGGCGCCGCGCTGATGACCGCCGAGCACGCGGGACCACGGCGACGCGGCCTCTGGGCGAGCTTCACGCAGATGGGCGCGCCCTCCGGCATGCTGCTCTCGACGGCGATCCTCGCCGTGTTCACCGCGCTGCCACAGGCGCAGTTCCTGGCGTGGGGCTGGCGCGTGCCGTTCCTGCTCAGCATCGTCCTCGTGGGGATCGGCCTGTTCGTCCGGCTGAAGGTCGCGGAAAGTCCGCTGTTCGCCAGGGGCAAGAGCGACGACGAAGTCGTGCGGCGTCCGCTCGTCGAGGTCTTCCGCCGGCACCCGCGCAACCTGCTGCTCGCGTGTGGCGTCGGATTCGGTGCCTTCGTGGCGCAGTCGATCCTCACCACCTTCGTCATCGCCTACGCCGTGGGGCTCGGCTACCCGCGCTCGGCGGTGCTCACGAGCTTGACCATCTCGTCCGGTCTCGCACTGGTCGGCCTGCCCGCATTCGCCGCGCTGTCGGACCGCATCGGCCGGCGACCGGTGGTGCTCGGGGGTTGCGTGGCGATGGCTCTCGCAGCCTTCCCGTTGTTCTGGCTGATCAACAGCAAGGATCCGCTGCTGTTCACCGTCGCCGTCGTGCTGGGACAGAGCCTGTTGCACCCCGCCATGTACGGACCACTCGCCGCGCTGTTCACCGAGATGTTCGGCACCCGCACCCGGTACACCGGTGCGTCGTTGGGCTACCAGACGGCTTCCACGCTCGGTGCCGGCTTCGCCCCGCTCATCGCAGGCGGCCTCCTCTCCGCCACCGGCGGCGCCAGCGCTGCGGTGTCGTTGTTCATCGTCGCGGCCTGTGCGGTGAGCGCCATTGCCATCTGGTTCACCAGGGAGACCCGCGCCGCTGACCTCGCCGACGCCTGAGAGCACCGAGCGGCGAGGCCCCGGAGTGGCTCGCTCCGGGGCCCAGCCGTGCACTCCCGCGACGAGTCACGCCGGAAACGGCGGATCTTCCACCGGGATGGTGTCCAGAACGGACTGCGCGATCGACCGGGCGGGTCCGTCACAAGCCTGAGCAAGGGTGCGGAAGACGTGCTCCGCGCGGATCGCAGGCCAGTCCTCCGGCAGGAGCTCCGCCGGAAGCCGGGGGTCCTGGCGAACCAGTTGCAGCCAGTCGGTGTGCAGCATCAGTTGCCGGGCGAGGTCGTCCGGTGCCTCGGACAGCGGCCGGTCGCGGTCCCAGCGCCGCAGGAATGCCTGGTAACGAGCGGCGATCGCGGGCACGTCGAACGCGACGCGGACGATCTGGTCGGCCTCGGTGGGTTTCGCGGTGCGAGCGGTGAACACCTTCAGGTTGTCGTGCAGTTCCAAGTCGTCCAGCAGATTCGGCACGTCCACCTCACCGGGGGCGACCCACAAACCGTTCTGCAGCGGGCCGAAACCACCCCACACCAGCTGAGAGCGCAGATCGTGGCGCTGGCTGCGCCAGGACTCCGGCAACGAGAAACCGACCATGGTCCACGTGCCGTCCCAGTCGCGGTTGACCGCGCCGGACCGCCACACCCGGTCGTGACCGTCCGCCAGCACCGCGGCCGAGCGGGCCGTGAGGCCGAAGTACATGCGACGCCCGCGGCGGTGCCGGGCCAGCAGGTCGCGCTTGACCATGCGGGCCAACGTCGATCGCACCGCCTCCTCGGTGACCCCGACGCGGGCGAACACGTCGATCACACTGCCGGAGAACACCGCGGTGCCGTGGGACAGGACGTGAATGCCCAGAAAGCTCAGCATCAGCGACTGCGGGCGAACCGTTGACGCCACTTCCCCCGCCGGATCAGGGTCGCAGTCGGAGGCGGGAGTGCTGCGCAACGTCATCTGCCGAGGGTAGCTGGATCCAAGCGGGCCGCTAGCGGTGTCGCCCGCCACCTCGGTGTGAGCGCGCAGACTCGTCGACACGACCACGGCTCGCGGATGCGGGGAAGACGCTCACCACCGCTTGGAGGACACGGGGTTTCACGTCTCGGACGTCGAAAGCCCTGGCAGGTGTCCGGCGAGGGCTTCGCGGCACGTCCTCAACGCCGATGGCGAGGCCGACCGGCACGAGACCACTCCAGCACCGCACGCCTGGTCTGCTGACTCAGCAGACCGGCCGCGAAGCGCATGGCCTGCTCGGTCGACGCAGCCACGTCGGCCAGCGAGAAGGCGGTCAGCAGTCCCGCCTGGTCGAGCTGTGAGGCTTCCAAGCCCACCCGCCCGGCCACCGCCAGCGCCGGCACCTGCGCCACGCGTGCCCGCCGGGCGAGACTGACCGGTGCCTTTCCCTGCAGGCTCTGCGTGTCCAGCGAACCCTCGCCGGTGATGACGAGATCCGCGTCCTCCAACGCGGTCCACAGGCCGGAGAGCTCCGCGACCGCGTCCAGCCCGGCCTTGCTCACGGCACTCAGCCCGGCCAGTGCTCCGGCGGCGAGCCCGCCACCGGCGCCGGACCCGGCGATCAGCTCAACTCCGTTCAGCGGACGCGCCCACACCCCGAGTGCCTCGTCGAGCACCGCCACCTCACGTGGGCCCGCGCCCTTCTGCGGCCCGAACACCGCCGCCGCGCCTTCCTCGCCGAGCAGCGGATTGTCCACGTCCGTCGCCACGACCACGTCGACGCCGCGCATCCTCTCGGCGACGGGGGAGAGGTCCACCGCCGCAACGGTGCTCAAGCAGGCTCCGCCGAGCCCGATCCGCCTGCCCGAGCCGTCCAGCACGTGCGCGCCGAGCGCCTGCAACATGCCGCAGCCGCCGTCCGTGCTCGCGGTGCCGCCCACGGTGAGAACGACCTGGCTGCATCCCCGCTGCACGGCGTCGGCGATCAGCTCCCCGACACCCCACGTGTGAGCCAGCAGCGCCGTCCGCGGTGACCGCTCGCCGACCAGGCCGAGACCGCACGCCTGGGCCGACTCCACGTAAGCGGCACCGCCCAGCACGGCGTACCGAGCGGACACGGTCTCCTCGAGCGGCCCGCGCACCGATCGCGTCACCGCCGTCGCTCCCGCGGCGACCAACACGTCCGTGGTGCCCTCACCGCCGTCGGCGATGGGATGCCGCAGCACTTCGGCGTCGGGTAGCGCGGCGCGCACGCCCTCCGCCATCGCCGCGGCCGCCTCTACCGCGGTGAGGCTGCCCTTGAACTTGTCCGGGGCCACGAGAACCTTCACCGCGCGGCCACCGGCGTCAGCGGCGGTTCACCCGACAGCACGGCGACGACGTTGCGCGCCGCGAGCACCGCCATCTCGGTGCGGGTCTCCACCGTCGCCGACCCGAGGTGCGGCGTCACCACCGCGTTGTCCGCCTCCAACAGCCGGGGCTCCACATCGGGTTCCCGCTCGAACACGTCGAGCGCCGCGCCGGCGATCGATCCGTCCGCCAGCGCGTCCGCCAGCGCGCTCTCGTCCACCACCGGGCCACGAGTGGTGTTCACCAGATACGCGGTCGCCTTCATCGCCTTCAGCGCCGCCGCGTCGATCAGGTGGTGGGTCTGCGGGGTCAGTGGGCAGTGCAGCGAGACGATGTCCGCGGTTTCGAGCAGTTCGGGCATCGAGACGTGGGTGGCGCCCAGTTCCGCCTCCAGGTCGGCAGCAGCGCGACGGCGTCCCGTGTAGACGATTCGCAGCCCGAACGGTGCGGCGCGGCGCGCCACCGCCTGACCGATCTGGCCCAGTCCGACGATGCCCAGCACCTTGCCGCGCAGCCCCGCCCCCAGCATGAAGCCGAGGTGGAACGACCACGGTTGCCGGGCCCGCAGCAGACGTTCGCCCTCGCCGAGCCGGCGGGTGAGCATCAACATCAGGCCCAAGGCCAGGTCTGCGGTGGCGTCGGTGAGCACGCCGGGCGTGTTGGTCAGTGTGACGTCGTGGGACGCCAGGGCCGCAACGTCGATGTTGTCGTAGCCGACCGCGACGTTCGCCACGATCCGCAGGGACGGACCGGCGGCGTCGAGGACGGCGGTGTCGACGCGGTCGTGCAACATGCTCACCACGGCGTCCGCTCCCGATACCGCGGAATGCAGTTCCGGCTCCGTGAGCGGGCGATCGAGGTCGGAGATCCACACGTCGCCCGCAGCCCGTAGCAGATCCAATGCCGGTGCAGGGATCGCCCGCGTCACCGCGATGCGAGGACGCTCGCTCACGGCTGGACCTCCGCGGCACCGGACTTCCCGAGGTAGGCGGCGCGCATCTGTTCACTGTCCAGCAGATCGGCCGCACTGTCAGCCAGCACCACCCGTCCGCTCTCCAGCACGTAGCCGCGGTCGGCGACCCGCAGCGCCTGGTGGGCGTTCTGCTCCACCAGCAGCAGCGTGGTCCGCGACTCCTTGAGCTGCCGGATCACCTGGAACATCTGCGAGACGATGATCGGAGCCAGGCCCAGGGACGGCTCGTCGAGCAGCAACAGCCTCGGGCGCGCCATGATGCCTCGTCCGATTGCCAGCATCTGCTGCTCGCCGCCGGAAAGCCCCCAGCCGGCACGATCCTTCAGCTCCCGCAGTCGCGGGAAGATCTCGAAGACGCGGTCGAGGTCGGCCAGCACTTCGGCACGCTTCGGCCGCCGGTTCGACGAACCGAGCTGCAGGTTCTCCAGCACCGACAGTCCTGGGAAGACCTGCCTGCCCTCCGGGACGTGCGAGATGCCCAGCCTGGCGATCGACTCCGGCGACCGGCCGTTGAGCAGGTGTCCGTCGAAGCGGATCGTGCCCTGCTCGGACCTCATCAACCCGCTGATGCTGCGCAAGGTGGTCGACTTCCCGGCACCGTTGGAGCCGAGCAGCGTGACGACCTCGCCCTC
>DASYMV010000305.1:0-1813 GCA_036008865.1 Pseudonocardiaceae bacterium
TCAGCGGCCCGGAATCACTCCTGGGCGTCGCGGTGCTGGGCTGCGAGGGCGCGCTCGACACCCGCGAGGTTCTCCACGACGAGGCGGCGGAGCGCCGGGATCTCGCCGTTGGCGTCGAGCCACCCCCGGGTCGCCTGCACCAGCTCTTCGGAAGCAAGCGCCGTCGGGTACAGCCCCGTGACGACGTACTCGGCGATCTTGTAGCTGCGGGAGTTCCAGATGTCGGTCAGCATCCCGAAGTACGGGTCGACCAGGTCCGCGAGCGGCGCCGGGTCGTTGACCCGCTGGAAGCCCAGCGTCACGTTCCGAACGATGGCGTTCGGCAGGTCGTCCTTCTGCACCAGCGAGTCGAACGCGGCGCGCTTGGCCTCCGTGGTGGCGAAAGACGCCCGCGCCCGAGCCGCAGCCTGCTGCCCGTTCGAGGTGTTGTCCTCGGCCAGCGCGGCGGCGATCTCGGCCTCGCCCGCGGCGTCCAGCGACACCAGTGCCTCCAGCAGCTCCCAGTTGAGGTCCGTGTCGATGGCGAGCCCCGGAAGGGTCGACGAGCCGTCCTTCAGCGCCGCAAGCGTCTCCGCGTGACCCTCCGTCGAAGCCAGGTTCGCGAAGAACTTCACGAACTGGAACTGCGCATCCGAGCCGGCCTCCGCCTGCTGTGCCAGCTGCCAGAGGGAATCGCCCACCTCGCGCAGCACCTCGGCGCGGCGCGCCGGCTCCACGTAGAGCCGGGCGACGGTGGCCAGCTGGGTGAGCGTGGTGCGGATGGTGGTCGACTCGGTCTCGCTCGCGATGTTGCCGAGCACCAGGCGCACATAGTCGGTCGGCCGGGTCTCGGCGTCGCGGGTGGAATCCCACACCGATCCCCAGACCAGCGACCGCGCCAACGGGTCTTCGATCCCGGCGAGGTGCTCGATCGCCACGGCGAGGGAGGGCTCATCGAGCCGGATCTTCGCGTACGCCAGGTCGTCGTCGTTCAGCAGCACCAGCGACGGCCGTGCCTTGCCGATGAGCTCCGGAACTTCCGTGCGTTCTCCGTCGACGTCGAGCTCCACCCGCCCGGTGCGGGTGAGCCTGCGGCCGTCCACTCCGGCTGTGTTGAATTCATACAGACCGATCGCCATCCGGTGCGGACGGATGGTGGGGTAGTCCGGGTGCGCGGACTGCACCACCGCGAACGAGGAGATCGTCCCATCCTCGGAGGTCTCGATCTCGGGGCGCAGCGTGTTCACACCGGCGGTCTCGAGCCACAGCTTCGACCACGAGGCGAGGTCGCGGCCGCTGGTGGTCTCGAGCTCGGCCAGCAGGTCCGCGAGCTCCGTGTTGCCGTACTCGTGCTTGCGGAAGTACGCGCCGACACCGGCGAGGAACGCGTCGCGCCCCACCCAGGCGGAGAGCTGCTTCAGCACGGAGCCGCCCTTGGCGTAGGTGATGCCGTCGAAGTTGACCTGCACGTCCTCGAGGTCGTTGATCGTGGCCACCACGGGGTGCGTGGAGGGCAGTTGGTCCTGCCGGTACGCCCAGCTCTTCTCCATCGCCTGGAACGTGGTCCACGCCTCGTGCCACTCGGTGGCCTCAGCGGTGGCGAGGGTCGAGATGTACTCGGCGAACGACTCGTTCAGCCACAGGTCGTTCCACCACTTCATGGTGACCAGGTCGCCGAACCACATGTGCGCCAGCTCGTGCAGGATCGTGACGACGCGGCGCTCGCGCGTCGCCTCCGACACCTTGGAGCGGAACACGTAGCTCTCGGTGAAGGTGACCGCGCCCGCGTTCTCCATCGCTCCCGCGTTGTACTCGGGCACGAAGAGCTGGTCGT
>DASYMV010000306.1:0-6143 GCA_036008865.1 Pseudonocardiaceae bacterium
CCTCGACCGCGGTTCCTGCGGGCTGTAGCGGTCCCACGCCTCCCGGTCGCTCCCCGAGGACCACCGGGACCGCAGCTGGCTACTCCTCGTGCTCCCCACCGGCACGGGTGGCGGCGGGGCATCCCATCTCTCTACGCGGGCTGCCAGGCTGATCGAGTGACGTAGTCTGCACTGTGCGTAACCGCGCCCGGCGCGGGGCAGCCAGGGACAGGCCTACCGCATCTCGGTATGCGGCAGGTGTTCGCGTGGACGGCGTGGTCCGCAGAGGACGGGACAGAATGATACGAGTGCTCGTCGTTGATGATCACGAGGCGATCAGGTCGGCGGTCAGCCGGGCGTTGGCCAACGCCGACGGCATCGAGGTCGTCGGTACGTGCGCCAGCGGACGCGACGCGGTGCTCATGGCGGAACGCGTGCGACCCGACGTCGTCGTCATGGACCTGTCGATGCCGGGCATGGACGGCGTCGAGGCGACCCGACACATCCTCGCCGGTCAACCCGAGGTGCGCGTGCTGATTCACACCGCCGGAGGGAACTCCCGTCAACTGCGGGACGCATGCGACGCGGGCGCGGCCGCCGTTCTGATCAAGAGCCTGGATCTGAGCGAGGTCGTCTCGGCCGTTCGATCCGTGGCTTCGTGAGCACGCGTCGGCTCACGGCCCGCAATCGCCGCCTGACCAGATCAGCTACGCGTCCAGAGTGAAGATCTCCGCGGCCTGGGCACGGAGACGCGCGACGGCCGAACGCATGCTCGCGGCCACCTCCTGCAGGTCCGGCTGCCCCAAGCCGGCTTCTACTGTGCCGGCCACGGACTCGTTGATCTGCTCCTCATCCTCCGGCACAGGCCGGTCATACCCCGGCAGAGGCACAGCCAAACGCGACCACGACCACCAACACAGCTGCAGGGCTGATCGACAGCGTGGTCAGCCTCGGACACCGACCAGCCCCCACTGGCGATGCGGCCGCTGAACCCGTGGATTGCACGTCCGCCCCTGTCGTCCTCTGTCGACAACACTCATCACCGGCCATGAGCTGCATGGATCGCCATCGCAAATGATCACTACGGATGATCCGTAGTGATCATTTGTCGTCATCAACGTGGGGTGAGCGCAGGGTTTGATCTTGGTGGCTCTCGAAACTCTCACCCGACCTACCCCGTGCCGAGCCATGCGGTGGCGTCGTGGGCACAAATCTGGCCACACCCACGGTGCCAGCCAGCAGCTGCCCGCCCGGTGAGGGCAAGGCCTTTCAATTTACAGCGCCGCTATCGGAGTTGTCGGGTCGAGTGAAAATGCAGAACGGGTGCCCGGACGGATCTAGCATGACAACACAAGGTGCACCTGACTGCTCGGGCTGATAGTCAGGAACCACAGCACCAAGCTCTTCAAGTTCAACCCTGGCTCGCTGGATATCGTCGACATACATCTCGAAGTGCATCTGCATCGGTATTTTCGAGCCACCCCAGGTCGGACGCCCAAAGCCCTCTACTGGCGCCATTTCAGACTGGCCGCGTGAACCTGGATCAGCGGCTCGTGGATGCAGCGATCGATCAGATGAATCGCCGTTGGCCTGGGAAAGAGCAGGCGGTGGCTGCGGCCGTGTACGTCGACGACGGCCAAATCCTGACCAGTGTCGGCTTGGACAACCTCAACGCCGGTGCCAACTTGTGCGCCGAGACCGGAGCCATCTGTCAGGCCTGCACACTCGGCGGACAGATCACGGCGTCAGTCTGCGTCAGCAGAGAAACCGGCCGGAACGGCGTCTTCATCCTCGCACCTTGCGGTATCTGCCAAGAACGCCTGGCCTTGTGGGGCCCCGACGTCCAGGTCGGTATCGCGGGCTCCGCCAGCACGTGCGGTTGGACGGCGCGGACGCTTCTTGAGGTCAATCCGTTCTACTGGGGTGCACAATTCGCAGACGGCGGTATCTGGCCCTCCCCCGCCGTGCACACGTCGTGACTCGTCCGGCGGCACCGTGCGTGCGGCCCTGGAACAAGCCCCCGGGCGATCATCTTGCCGGGGGGCTTTGTCGTTCGGTGTATGTTCCGCGATCACCGACAGAAGCCCGCAGTCAGCGGCAGACGACGACCGTCGCCGGACGAACACCCCGTCCACATTTCCGCTGGTCACACCTGGTTCACGTCCACGACATGCACATCAGGAAGACGCGATTCACTGCGTTCGCGGGCGCGGAGATCCTTGCGCAGGATCTTGCCCGAGGCGGACTTCGGGATCGCGTCGATGAACTCCACGACGCGCACCTTCTTGTGCGGCGCCACGCGCTCGGCGACGAACGCCATCACGGCGTCGCCGTCGAGGCCGGCCACGCCGGGCTGGCGCACCACGAAGGCCTTCGGCACCTCCTCGCCCTCCTCGTCCCGCACGCCGACGACGGCGGCGTCCGCGATCTCCGGGTGGGTGAGCAGCACGGCCTCGAGCTCCGCGGGCGGCACCTGGTAACCCTTGTACTTGATCAACTCCTTCACCCGGTCGACGATCGACACGATGCCGTGCCGGTCGATCGCGGCCACGTCGCCGGTGTGCAGGAACCCGTCCTCGTCCAGCGTCGCGGCCGTCGCCCCGGGGTTGTTCAGATACCCCTTCATCACGTTCGGGCCGCGGCACCACAGCTCACCCCGCTGCCCGACCGGTACGTCTTCTCCGGTCACCGGATCGACGAAGCGGCACTCCACGTTCGGGATGATCACACCGACCGTGCCGACGGAGATGTCGTCGCGACTGTCCGGAATGGCGTGGCTGACCGGGCTCATCTCGGTCATGCCGTAGCCCTGCGACACCTTGCAGTTCAGCCTCTTGCGCACGGCCGCGGCGAGGTCGACGTCGAGCGGCGCGGCACCGGAGAAGATCGTGTCCAGGGCGGAGAGGTCGTACTGGTCGACCAGCGGGTGCTTGGCCAGGGCCACGGCGACCGGTGGTGCGATGTAGACGCGATTCGTGCGGTGCTCGGCGATGACCCGGAGGAACTCGGCGAGGTCGAACTTCGGCATCGTCACCACGGTCGCGCCGACGTACAGGCCGTTGTTCATCAGCACTTGCATGCCGTAGATGTGGAAGAAGGGCAGCACAGCGAGGATCCGCGTCTCGTCGTTCAGATGGAGCAGCGGCTGGCACTGCACGATGTTCGCCACGAGGTTGCGGTGCGTCAGCATCACTCCCTTCGCTTCGCCGGTGGTGCCCGACGAGTACGGCAGCACGGCCACGTCGTCGGCCGGGTCGATGCGCACCTCCGGTGCCGGTGCCGTCGTGGCGAGCAGTTCCGCAAGGCTCTGGTGGCCCTCGGCACCGTCGAGCACGACCACATCGGTGACACCTGCCATCTCGGCCCCCTGGACGGCGTTGCCGAGCAGCGCGGAGACGGTGAACAGCATCTTGGCGCCCGAGTCGAGGAGTTGGTGGGCGACCTCGCCGGGGGTGTAGAGCGCGTTGATCGTGGTCGCGGTCGCTCCCGCGCGGAGGATCCCGTGAAAGACCACGGCGTAGTGCGGAGTGTTCGGGCTCAGGACGCCCACCACGTCGCCCTTGCCGATGTCACGCTCGGCGAGCGCGGCGGCGAGCCGGTCCACCGCACCGGCGACCTGGCCGTAGGTCAACGAGGCTCCGGAACCGCCGTCGATCAGGGCCACTCTGTCGGCGCGGTCGCCGAGATCACCGAACAGCAACTCGTGGAGCGAGACCTCGGGCACCTCGACATCGGGGAACGGGCTGCGGAAGACCATGGCGATGCCTCACTCACTCAGGGGCGACTTGTCCGATTCGAACCCAGTCGCGTCATCGTGATTCACGCCACAGTGGCAGTCAAGAATAGCCCAATTACTACACAGAGTTACTTACTCTGGCTTAAGAACACTCGAATGGGGCAACATGGGGCCTTGTGGTCACCTGACAGGATCTGCGAAGTTGGCACTGCTCAGCGGGTCGACTCCCACGCACTCCACGACCCGCGCGGCACCTTCGCGGTCCGTCTCCCCCCGTCGGACCGCGGCCCGTTCGGCTTCAGGACCTCCCCCCGTCCGTGAAGCCGTTGCAGCGGGGACCTCGACGCGGGGCGGCTCGATCGCAACTCCCCTCTCTCCCGAGCCGCCCCGCGCCAGTCTTGGTGTTGCTCTCGGTAGGGCGACCCACCCCTTGATCGCCCAATCGGGTTACTTGCGCGCCGCTTGCGCCGAATGGAGATCACCGCGCCGTCGAAAGCGCCCGGTACGACCAACAACGGCAGCGATGCGCCGATCGCGACAGCAGCCGGCGCAGCACCTCCAAGAGCACGTTGCAACGCTCGAAGTGGACGGACAGGCCGACAACGCGTTGCGCGTCAAGCGGCCACGATCAGGACTCGGAGACCGGGCCGTCCTGGACCAGGTGCTGGAAGGCCTGGAGGTTCGCCAGGGACTCACCGCGTGAGACCCGCCAGTCCCACTCGCGACGAATCGCACCGGCGAAGCCGAGCTCGAGCAGCGTGTTGAAGTCGCCGTCGGCGGCCTCGACCACCTGACCGAGCAACCGGTCCAACTCGTCGGGCGTCACGGCGTGCAACCCGATCCGGCCCACCAGGTAGATGTCGCCGCGCTTGTCCACCGTGTAGTGCACGCCGTAGAGCTTCGCGTTGCGCCGCAAAAGGAAGCGGTAGACGTCCTCGTGCGCCTCGTCGGGCTGGCGGCACACGAACGCCTCGATCAGCAGCGCGTGGCCGCCCACGACGAGCCAGCAGTTGGTCTGGAGTTTCTTCGTGCCGGGCAGCGTCACGAAGAACCTGCCCGGTTCCTCGTGATCGTAGGTGAGCTCACGCTCGTCCAAAGTGGACTTGATGATCTCGTCCATCTCGGCGCTCAAGCCCAGACCCCCTCGTCGTCCACAGCGGCGCGGAACGCCTTGCCCGCCTCGGTGTACCCGGCGAGCAACGAGTCGGTCGTGCGCTCCCAGGAGAACCGCCGCGCGTGGCCGACCGCGTTGCTGGCCAGTTGCTCACGACGAGCCGGGTGCAGCGCGACGCCGGCGAGCACGCGCGCCCAGTCGGCTGCGGCGTGCCCGTCGACCAATGAGCCCGACACACCGTCCGCCACCGCCACCGGGAGACCACCCACGGCGGCCGCGACCACCGGTGTGCCGCACGCCTGTGCTTCGAGAGCGACGAGCCCGAACGACTCGTTGTAGCTCGGCACCGCGACCACGTCGGCAGCGCGGTACACGCGGGTGAGCGAGTCACCGGGTTGCGGCGGCAAGAAGCGGACCACGTCGGAGATGCCGAGCGCCACGGCCAGTTCCTGCAAGGCCCTCGGCTGCTCCAGGCCGCTGCCGGAGGGCCCACCGACCACGAGCACGACCAGTCGTGACCGCAGACCGGGGTCGCGGGCGAGCAGTTCGGCCGCTGCGCGCAGCAGCACGTCCGGCCCCTTCAACGGCTGGATGCGACCGACGAACGCCAGCACGACGGCGTCCGGCGCGAGCGCGAGTTCGGCACGCGCCGCGGCGCGGCCGCCGGGCGTGAAGCGCTCGAGGTCCACGCCGGGTGGCACGATCAGCACCTTCGACGCGTCCGCCTCGTACAGCTTGATGAGCTGCTCGGCCTCCACGTCGGTGTTCGCGACGAGCCGGTCGGACTCGGAGACGACCTGCTCCTCGCCGATCACCCGCATCCGCGGCTCGGGGGTGTCCCCTTCGGCCAGCGCCGCGTTCTTGACCTTGGCGAGCGTGTGCGCGGTGTGCACGAGCGGCACGCCCCAGCGTTCCCGCGCGAGCCAGCCGACCTGGCCGGAGAGCCAGTAGTGCGAGTGCACGACGTCGTAGTAGCCCGGTTCGTGACGCGCCTCGGCGCGCAGCACGCCCGCCGTGAACGCGCAGAGCTGGCCCGGAAGCTCTTCCTTGCCCAGCCCCTCGAAGGGACCCGCGACGACGTGGCGGACCTTCACGCCCGGCGCGAGCTCCGCGATCGGCGGCAGGTCCGACGAGGTCGCTCTGGTGAAGATCTCCACCTCGATGCCGCGACGGGCCATCCTCGTCGCCGTCTGGACGATGTAGACGTTCATGCCGCCGGCGTCACCGGTACCGGGCTGCTCCAGTGGCGAGGTGTGCACCGACAGCACGGCCACGCGCTTCACAGGAACACCCTTCCCGCGAAGGCCGCGAGAT
>DASYMV010000307.1:0-8977 GCA_036008865.1 Pseudonocardiaceae bacterium
CGGCACGGCTGCTCTTGCGGTCGGCCCGGTCGGCCTTGACCGACGCCTTCGCCTCCCGCACCTCGTCCTTGGTCGGGCGGTTCGGATCGCGCTGGATGAAGATCCTGGTCACGCCGATGGCGACGGTGAAGATCGTGGTGACGGCCATCGTCGGGAAGCCGTCGATCAGCGGCTTGCCCAGTCCGAGCGCCATCGAACTGAGACCACCCGTGGGCACGCCTTGGGTGAACACCACGAGCATCGGCACCGTGATCGCGAGGACCAGCGGCGGCTGCACGATCGGGCCGAACATGCTGCGACGTTGCACCAGGCAGATCGCGGCGACGCACCCGGCGAAGAACGCGATCGTGAAGATCCAGCCGACCGTCTTCGACGAGCTGACGTCGATGTACGTGCCGATCACGGCCAGTACGAAGGCCATCGCCACGGCGACCCACCAGGGCAGCCCCTTGAACGTGCCCAGGATCGCCCGGTCGTTCCACCGAACGGCCTCGGGCTCGTCGTCGAGATCGCTGCGCTCATCACGCGTCACGGTTACTCGAACTCCTCGGTTGACTCCGTCACGCGGCACACCGTAGCCGTTCGGCGTTGAGACGCTCGTGAGTCCGCCCTCGCGAGGACGCTCACCACGTCCGCGCGGCCTCAGTCGGCGGGCAGCTCCCTCGTCTCGGCGCCCGGCGCGGACGCACCGAGACCCAACTGCTCGTCCGCCCGGCGCACGTGCGGGATCGGGCTGGGGCTGGCCGAGGCTTCGCTCAACGGCTCGACCGCCGCGCGGAAGCCCTCCAGCGCGTCGAGCTCCCGCCTGCGTGCGGACAGGAATCGCTGCAGGTGGGTGCTCGACAGGTTGACGGCCTCGACCGCGTTGTCCGCCGCGCGGTGCGCGCGGTTCGCCTGGGCCCGCACCTGCTCGACGTCCTCGGCCAGCGCGCGGTCGGTCACCGCGAACATCGCCGCGGACGCGATCACCGCGAACCCGGTGGGACCGCAGATGAACACCCGGCGGTCGAGCAGCCACCGCAGCAACTCCGGATCGGTGTCCAGCGCCGCGACGACCGCGCCGTCGGACGGCACGAACATCACCGTTCCGTAGATCGCGTCCGCCCAGCGCTGGTAGCCCTTGCCCGCGAGCTCGGCGGCACGCGAACGGATGTTGCGCACGTGCACGCGCAACGCGTCCGCCCGCTCGGCAGGGTCGTTCGTCTCCACCGCCTCGGCCCAGCAGGCCATGCTCATCTTGGCGTCGACCGGGACCTGCCTGCCGCCGCCGACCTCCAGGACCATGTCCGGCCGGACGCTGCCGCCGCCCGCCACGTCGGCCTGCAGGCTGAAGTGCAGCCCTTCGCGCAGCCCGAGCGCGCGGGCCGTCTCCACCAGTACCTGCTCACCGAGCTCGCCTCGCCCGGCCACCGACGAGAAGGCGACCTCGTACCGCTGCAACGCCACCTGTTGCGCGTCGACCCGCGACCGCTCGGCCTGCACCGCGAGCAGTGCGGCGTCGGTGCGCCGGACGCTGTCCTGGTAGAGGCGCCACAGGAAGAGCAGCGCCCCGGCGAGCAGGAGCGACAGGACGATCGCGGCGGTGGTGATGACTGCGGTCACGTCACGATCTTCTCCCACCGCACCGACAGAACCCCGATCGGGCGACACGCCGAGAGGGGGGGTCGAAGTCTTGTCGGGGGTCGGCAATAACTTGGTCGCATGCGAGTTCTGCACACCTCCGATTGGCACGTGGGCCGGACGTTCCACGGCCGCGACCTGCTCGTGGAGCAGGAGTCGGTGCTGGGAGGGCTCGCCGACCTGGTGGCGGACGAGAAGGTCGACGTGGTGGTCGTCGCAGGCGACCTCTACGACCGCGCCGTCCCATCGGGTGACGCCGTCCAGGTCTGCGCGCGTGTGCTGCGGCGCATCCGCGCGGCGGGCGCGCAGATCGTCGTCACGCCCGGCAACCACGACTCGGCGCCGCGACTCGGCGTGTTCGGCGAGTTCGCCTCGGCAGGCGGTCTGCACCTGCGCACCCGCATGGCGGAGCTGCACCTGCCGGTCGTGCTGACCGACCGGCACGGTCCCGTCGCGCTGTACGGCATCCCGTTCCTGGAACCCGAGCCCGCACGTCACGCTCTGCGGGTTCCGCAGGCCAGGGGGCATTCCGGGGTGCTCACCGAGGCCATGCGGCGCATCAAGGAGGACCTCGCAGGCCGGGCAGGGACCCGGTCTGTCGTGCTCGCGCACGCCTTCGTCACCGGGGGTGAACCGTCCGAGTCGGAGCGGACGATCGCCGTCGGCGGCGTCCAGGACGTGCCGAGTTCCGTGTTCGCAGGAGTCGACTACGTCGCGCTCGGTCACCTGCACGGCCCTCAGCGGCTCGCGGACAACCTTCGGTACTCGGGAAGTCCACTGGCCTACTCGTTCTCCGAGGCACGCCACGTCAAGTCGGTGTGGCTCGCCGAGCTGGACGCCGGCGGTCTGGCCGGCGTCGAACGGCGCGAGCTGCCGGTGCCGCGGCGCCTCGCGACCGCGACCGGGCGACTTGAGGACCTGATGACCGCGCCGGAGCACGAGGATCTGGTCGACCGCTTCCTCTCGGTCGTGCTCACCGACCGGATCCGGCCGCTGGACTCGTTGCGGCGCCTGCAGGAGCGGTTCCCGCACGCCGTCCACGTCGAGTGGCGCCCGGAGGGCGGCAGGCCCGAGGGCATGAGCTACGCCGAGCGGGTCCGCGGCCGCACCGACGAGGAAGTGGCCTGCTGCTTCATCGAAGACTGCCGTGGCGGTGAGCCGAACCAGCGCGAGCGCGCCCTGCTGCAGGAGGCGTTCGCCGCGGTTGCCAGGGAGAAGGTGTCATGAGGCTGCACCGGCTGGAGTTGACCGCGTTCGGGCCCTACCCGAAGCGCGAGCAGGTCGACTTCGACGCGCTCGGAGCCGACGGCTTGTTCCTGCTGCACGGCGACACCGGCGCGGGCAAGACCACGCTGCTCGACGCCGTGGCGTTCGCCCTGTTCGGCACCGTTCCCGGTGCACGCGGTGAGGTGAAGAAGCTGCGCTGCGACTACGCCGCGGGCGATGTCGTCACCGAGGTGACGCTGGAGCTGACGGTGCAGGGCAGGCGGCTGAAGCTGGTGCGCAGTCCCGAGTACGACCGGCCGAAGAAGCGCGGCGACGGCTTCACCAAGCAGCAGGCCAAGGCGTCCCTGACCTGGCTGAGCGGCTGGGAGGGCGAGGGGCTGACCCGCATCGACGAGGTGGCGCGCACCGTCGAGCAGTTGCTCGGCATGACCGCAGTGCAGTTCTTCCAGGTCGTACTGCTGCCGCAAGGCGAGTTCGCGCGATTTCTCCGGGCGGACACCGCGGAGCGGGAGAAGTTGCTCGAGAAGCTCTTCGGCACGGAGCGGTTCCTGGACGTGGAGAACTGGTTCCGCGAGCACCGCCAGTCGCTCGGCAGGGCGCTCGAGCAGCGGCGGCAGGTCAATCGCGGCTTCATCAGCCGTGTCGCCGAGGCCGCGGGGGAGGAGCCGCCGGAGGACATCGGCGACGAGGAATGGTTGAGCTCGGTCCTCAAACGTCTCGGTGAGACCAAGCGCGACACGGAGCTTCGCGCACAGGAGGCCGCTGACCTGCGCAACGCCGTCGACGCGACGCTTGCGGAGGCTCGCGCGGAGGCGGAACGGGTACGCCGGGTCCGCGCGGCGCGGCAGGCCTTGGCGCAGTGCGAGGAACTCGAACCGCAGCGCCGGACGTGGATCGCGCAACGCGAGGCGGCACGGCGTGCCCTCGCGGTCGTGGCCGCGCACCAAGCGGTGGGCCGTCTCCGCGCGTCGCTCGACCTGGCGGTCACCAGAGCGTCCGCGGCGGCTCGCGCAGTCGCCTCCTCGGGGTACGACGGATCTGATCTGCGCGAGGACGCGTCGCGACTTCGCGAGGAGGCGGGTGGGCTCAACCAGCTCGCGGCCGAGGCCGAGCAGCAGAAGATCGACCAGCGGCGCATCGCGGAGCTGGAGCAAGAGCGGGAACGCGTCCAGCTCTTGATCGGCCGCTTGACCGAAGAGCTGTCCGGACTGCCCGAGCGCATTCGTGGTCTGCGTGAGCAGTTGACCGCCGGTGATCAGGCGGCGGGTCGGCTGGACGGGCTGCGGGCGCGGTGCGAAGAGCTGAGGCTGCGCGCCGCGGACGCGGACCAGTTGCCGGTCCTGGCCGCGGCCGTGACCACTGCGGAGGACGCGCTGCGCAGCGCGATCGACAGGCATCAGACCGCGCGCGAGGAGTTGCAGGCGGTCCGACAACGACGACTCGACGGCATGGCCGCGGAGCTCGCCGGCCGGCTCGCCGCCGGCGAGGGTTGCCCGGTGTGCGGTTCGGTCGAGCACCCGACACCCGCGGTCACCGTCACCGACGCCGTCAGCGAGGCCGACGAGCAGCGCGCGGGCGCCGCGGAGCAACGGGCGCAGACGGCGCGCACCGAGGCGGAGCGGGCACTGCTGCACGCGCGCGCACAGCACGACCAGGTGCGCGACCGCCTCGGCGGCCGCGAGGACGGCGAGATCCACCGGGCACTGGCGGAGTCCGACGAGGAGTGCCGCCTGGCGGCCGAGCTCGCCGAGCAGAACGCGGTGTACCTGGTGGAGCTGGAGAAGTTCGAGCGGCACTGCGAGGAGCTGACGACCCGACGCGGGGACGCGGAGCAGAAGCTGGTGGCTGCTCGCACCGAGTTGTCCACGCTGACCGAGACGGTTGCCGCGCGCATCCAGCGCCTGGACGCGGCGCGCGGCGAGCACACGGATGTTCTGGCTCGGCGCACCCACCTGCTGGCACTGGCCAGTGCGCTGACCGAGCTTGCGGACCGGCGGCAGAGCGTCCAGGAGTGCCGCCAGCGTCTCGACGAGCAGATCGCAGTCGCCGCCGAGGCGGCGGCCGAGGTCGGATTCCCGTCGGTCGAGGCTGCGTTGCAGGCGGCGCTGACCGAAGCCGAACTGTCCGAACTGGACAGCAACATCACCAGGTGCGACAACGCGCGTGCCGCCGCCGAGTCGGTGCTGGCGGAGCCGGAGCTGGCTGAGGTCGATGCGGACGCGGACGTCGACCTCGACGGCATCAGCGAGCGCGCGCGGCAGGCTCATGCCGAGGCGGAGCAGGCGGCGTCCGCGTTGCACGCGGTGCGCCAGGCCAACCAGCGAGTGGGCGAACTGGCAGCGCGGCTGCGCGCGGCGTGGGCCGAGTCCGGACCGGTCGAGGCGGAGTTCGCCGAACTGGACGCGTTGACCGACGTGATCAACGGTCGCGGCCAGAACCGGAACAAGATGTCACTGCGCTCGTACGTGCTGGCCGCACGACTGGAGGAGGTCGCGGTCGCTGCAAGCAGGCGGCTGGAGCGGATGAGCCAGGGCCGCTACAGCTTCGTGCACTCCGACGAGGCCGGAGCACGTGGCACGCGCGGCGGCCTCAGCCTGGACGTGCTCGACGACTACTCAGGTCGGCGCCGGCCCGCGAAGACCTTGTCCGGTGGGGAGTCGTTCCTCGCGTCGTTGTCGCTGGCACTGGGACTCGCCGACGTCGTGGCAGGGGAGACCGGCGGTGCGCTGCTGGACACCCTGTTCGTCGACGAGGGCTTCGGCACCCTCGACGCCGACACGCTCGACCTGGTGATGAACACCCTCGACGACCTGCGCGCGGGCGGCCGGGTTGTCGGGCTGGTCTCTCACGTGGAGGAGTTGCGGCAACGGATTCCCACCCGGTTGCGAGTCCGCAAGGCGCGCACCGGCTCCACCCTCGAACTCTCCGTCGGCTGACCCCGCCTCATTCGGCGCGGGTGGATTCGTGATCCAACAGCCAGCGCTTCACCTCGACGCCCCACCGGAACCCGCCGAGGCCGCCGCCCGTGCGCACCACCCGGTGGCAGGGCACGAAGAGCGCCGCGCCGTTGCGTGCGCACGCCGACGCGGCCGCCCGGATCGCCGCCGGGCGACCGGCCAGCGCGGCGTAGCCGGCGTAGGTGACCGGCTTGCCCGGCGGCACGCCGCGGAGCACCGACCAGGCCCACTCCGTGAATTCGCTCGACCGCTGCCGCACCTCGATGTCGTCGACCGCGTGGAAGTCGCCGTCGTGGTAGGCGCGGATTGCCGCCGTCACCGGGCCGAGGTCGCGCTTGTCCATCACCGATGACGGTCGCAACGAGGCTGCGATCAACGGCAACAGGTCGTCCGCGGTCGAGGTCCAACCACTGGCCAGCACGGCGCCGTCCGCGGTCACGACCGCCGTGAACGGCCCGGCATGAGTCTCCATCGTGGACGAATTCGCCACGTTCACGCAGTCCTCCTGATCATGTGCATTCCCGCGTAGGAACGCCACGGCCGCCACGCGCGGCCTCGTTCCGTCAACCCGTCTGCCGTGGACGGTAGGCCCAGCGTCCGAGCGCCTCGGCGCAGCGCGGGGTCGGACGTCGGCAGCACGTCCGGTGCACCCAGCACGCGCATCACCACGTGTTCCGCCACTGCCGGCCCGATACCGGGGAACGTCTCCAGTTCCGCGCGCAACTCGTCGGCGTCCCGGCCGACGTCCACCACGAGACGCCCGTCGGCGAGTGCCTCGGAGACCGCGCACCCCTCGATCTCCATCGGGAACAGGGAGGTCAGCTCGCCGTCGGGTGTCTCCAGCGGTTCACCAGGAGGTACTTCACGCAAGACCGCACGCAGCAACGTCTCGGCGCCGTCGACGCTTCCCGGCACCCGGATGCCCGGTGCGGCCGCGACCGATCGCGCCAGTGCCGGATCCGCACCGAGGCACTCGTCCACGGCCTGCGGGTCGGCGTCCAGGTCGAGCAGGCGTCGCACCCTCGTCACGGCGCTGCCGAGGTCGCGCAGGTCGGCGAGCCGCAGTGAGCACTCGACGTGGCCGTGGACCGGGGTCAGCCACACCGTGGCGGCGCCGTGCGGCAGGCGCAGCGTGCGGCCGTAGCTGGTGTCCGTCACGTGCTCCACGCCGGGCACCGTCCGCGCGGCGAAGAAGGCGAGCAGGCCCACGGCGTCGAACGGCGGCCGATAGGGCAGCCGCAGCGTGATCCGACCCGCCCTTCCGACCGGTGCCTTGCCGCGGCCGCGCATCTCCGACGGGGTCGCCGCGAACACCGTCCTGATGGTGTCGTTGAACTGGCGGACGCTCGCGAACCCGGCGGCGAAGGCGATGTCGGTGAGCGACAGGTCCGTCGTCTCGATCAGCAACCGCGCGGAGTGCGCCCGGTGTGCCCTGGCGAGGGCCAACGGACCGGCACCGAGTTCTGCGGTGAGCACTCGCGTCAGGTGCCGCTCGGAGTAACCGAGTCGCCGTGCCAGGCCTGGTACGCCCTCGCGCTCCACAACGCCGTCGGAGATCAACCGCATGGATCGCGCCGCCAAGTCGGCACGCAGGTTCCACTCCGGAGAGCCCGGCACCGCGTCCGGCAGGCAACGCCGGCACGCACGGTAGCCGGCCGACTGTGCGGCGGCGGCGGTGGGGAAGAACTCGGTGTTGCGCTGCTTCGGGGTGACCGCCGGGCACGACGGGCGACAGTAGATCCCGGTCGTGCGCACCGCGAGGATGAAGCACCCGTCGAAGCGCGCGTCGCGAGCGGCGACCGCCCGGTAGGCACGTTCCACGTCGACGAACATGCAGTAGATGCTGCCAGGGCGGACACCGCTGGTCTCGCGGAAATCAGACATCGCGTTGCCTGCCGTAGACTCGACACTCGTGAGTTTGACCCTCGGTATCGTCGGCCTGCCCAACGTCGGCAAGTCCACCCTGTTCAACGCCCTGACGCGCAACGACGTGCTCGCCGCGAACTACCCGTTCGCGACCATCGAGCCGAACGTCGGCGTCGTGCCGCTGCCCGACGAGCGGCTGGGCAAGCTCGCCGAGATCTTCGGCTCCGAGCGACAGGTGCCCGCCGTGGTGTCGTTCGTCGACATCGCAGGCATCGTGAAAGGCGCGTCCGAGGGTGCCGGGCTGGGCAACAAGTTCCTCGCCAACATCCGTGAGGCCAACGCGATCTGCCAGGTCATCCGCGTGTTCGACGACGCCGACGTGGTGCACGTCGACGGCAGGGTCGACCCGGCCAGCGACATCGAGACGATCAACACCGAGCTGATCCTCGCCGACCTCCAGACACTGGAGAAGGCCGTTCCGCGCATCGAGAAGGAAGCGCGGATGCAGAAGGACCGGCGACCGGTTCTCGAAGCCGCGCAGAAGGCCAAGGAGATCCTCGACTCCGGTCGCTCGTTGTTCGCCTCGCAGTCCGAAGTGGACGGCGAACTTCTGCGTGAGCTGAGCCTGCTCACCACCAAGCCGTTCCTGTACGTCTTCAACGCCGACGAGGGCGTGCTCACCGACGACGCCCGCCGCGAGGAGCTGACCAAGCTGGTCGCGCCGGCCGACGCGGTGTTCCTCGACGCCAAGGTGGAGGCGGAGCTGCTGGAGCTGGAGGACGAGGAGTCGGTCCGCGAGCTGCTCGAATCCGTCGGCCAGCCGGAACCGGGCTTGCATGCCCTCGCCCGCGCCGGTTTCCACTCGCTGGGCCTGCAGACCTACCTGACCGCGGGCCCCAAGGAAGCGCGTGCGTGGACCGTGCCGCAGGGTGCCACCGCCCCCCAGGCCGCAGGCGTGATCCACACCGACTTCGAGCGCGGCTTCATCAAGGCCGAGATCGTGTCCTACGACGACCTGGTCGAGGCCGGCTCGATGGCCGCCGCCCGCGCCGCCGGCAAGGTCCGCATGGAGGGCAAGGACTACCTGATGGCCGACGGTGACGTGGTCGAGTTCCGCTTCAACGTCTAGCCTGACCAAGAAGGCGTGACCGTGTCGGAAGCCCGCAAGGCTTCCAGCGCGTAGTGCGCCTGGCTGAGCGGGCCCGGTTTCAGGTCGGCCCCGTTCGGCGCTGAAGACGCTGACCGGGGCCTCCGACGGGATGGAGTCCCGTCTTGAGCGTGACGTCTGCTACTCCACACAATATCCC
>DASYMV010000308.1:0-25275 GCA_036008865.1 Pseudonocardiaceae bacterium
CGTGAACGACGAGGATCGCCAGAGCACTCGTGACGTCGGAGAAGAGGTGACGCGCCGCGATGGAGCCTGGGGGTCGCCCCACCGCGACGCGTCGACGCCGGACCGAGGGGGGAGGTGTCCGGCGAGTTCGTGGTGTTGAGGAGTTCGGCCTGTCCGACTAGACCAATCCGCCCTCACAGGTGATGAGCGTAACTCGTCCGAGAGCCGGCCCGCTAGAAGTCCGCAAAGGCCGCACGATGAACCTTTCAACTCTTGAGAGTGAGTTGCGTCACATTCATGACCAGCGGTCGGTCAGCACGCCCAGCGCACCGAGCGCGACGGCCGCGGCGGTGGAGGCACGCAGCACGGTCGGGCCCAGGCGCACCACCTGCGCACCTGCCTCCGTCAGCGCCGCGAGTTCCTGTTCGGAGATGCCACCCTCGGGCCCCACGACGAGAAGCAGGTCTCCCTGCGCAGGCAGTTCGATCTCCGACAGGCGCTCGGTCGCCGACTCGTGCAGCACGAGCGCCGCCGACGCCGAGGCAGCCATGCGGACCAGACCAGCGGTGCTCACCGGCTGGTCGACGGAGGGCACCCGCGCGCGCCGGGCCTGCTTCGCCGCCTCGCGCGCGGTGCTGCGCCAACGCGCGAGCGCCTTGGCTCCGCGTGGACCGTCCTCCCACTTGGCGACGCAGCGGGACGCCCGCCACGGCACCACGGCGTCCACGCCCGCCTCGGTGGCCAGTTCGACCGCGAGCTCACCGCGCTCGCCCTTCACCAGAGCCTGCGCGAGCACGACCCGAGGAGACGGCACCGGCTCGGTCCAACGGTGGACCACGGTGAGCCGGAGCGCGTCCTTCGAGACCTCCTCGATCACGCACCGCACCTGGTCACCGGAGCCGTCGGAGAGCACCAGCTCCTCCCCCGCCCGCAAACGGCGGACCGTCGCGGCGTGCCGTCCCTCCGGACCGTCGAGCACCGCGCTGTCACCGCTGGGCAGCGCGTCGACCAGGAAGACCGGCAGGGTCACCGGTGCCCGCGCCCGGCGCGGAGCCGGGAGAACAGTCCACCGCTGCCCCTGCCGTTGTGCGACAGCGTCGGCTCCTCCTCACCGCGGACGGTGGCCAGCTCGCGCAGCAGTTCGGTCTGCTTGGCGTCGAGCTTCGTGGGCACGACGACCTCGAGGTGCACGTGCAGGTCACCACGACCGATGATCTGGCCCGACGAGCGCAGCTTCGGCATGCCGCGGCCGGAGAGGAGCAGTTCGGTGTTCGGCTGGGTGCCGGGCTCGATCTCCAGCTCCTCCTCGCCGTCGAGGGTCTGCAGCGGCAGCACCGCGCCGAGCGCGGCCGCCGTCATCGGGATGCGCACCGAGCAGTGCAGCTCCGCGCCGTCACGCTCGAAGACCTCGTGCGGCTTCTCCTCGACCTCGACGTAGAGGTCACCGGCGGGACCACCACCGGGGCCGACCTCGCCCTGACCGGCGAGCCGGACGCGCATGCCCTCGGCCACACCGGCCGGGATCTGCACCGAGATCGTGCGGCGCGAACGCACTCGCCCGTCGCCCCCGCACTGCTGGCAGGGATCGGGGATGACCTCGCCGAGGCCGCGACAGACCGGGCACGGGCGTGCCGTGACCACCTGGCCGAGGAAGGAGCGCTGCACGGACTGGACCTCACCGCGACCGCCGCAGGTGTCGCACGTGACGGGCGATGTGCCCGCGCGGCACCCCGAGCCGTGGCAGCGGTCGCACAGGATCGCGGTGTCCACGGTCAGGTCACGCGTCGCTCCGGCGGCGCACTCCTCGAGCGTCATCTCCAGCCGGATCAGCGCGTCGGCACCGGGCTGCACGCGGCTGCGCGGGCCACGCCCGCCACCGGCCGACCCGCCGAAGAAGGCGTCCATGATGTCGCCGAGGCCGAAGCCTGCGAACGGGTCCCGCATGCCACCGCCACCGCCACCACCTGGCTGCAGCGGGTCGCCACCGAGGTCGACGACCTGACGCTTCTGCGGGTCGGAGAGCACCTCGTAGGCCGCCGTCACCTCCTTGAACTGCGCTTCGGCCTCCGGGTTGACGTCCGGGTGCAACTGCCGCGCGAGCTTGCGGTAGGCGCGCTTGATCTCTTCCGGGCTCGCATCCTTCGCGACCCCCAGCGTGCCGTAGTAATCCCTCGCCACCGTGTTGTCCTCCTGCGAGCGCGCCGGGCAGGCGCGACCGCGTACGTGTTCATCGCTCGCGTACGAAACGTCGTCCGGAGCAGGGGTGTTCCGCTCCGTCAGCGTCCGGTCAGGATCTCTCCCACATAACTGGCGACCGCCCGAACGGCGGCCATGGTTCCGGGGTAGTCCATCCGCGTCGGACCGACCACGCCCATGCCTCCGAGGAGGTTGTCGTGGGTGCCGTAGCCGATGGACACCACCGACGTGCTGCGCATCTCCGCGGCCTCGTTCTCCTCGCCGATGCGCACCAGGATCGTGCCGGGGTCCCTGGCCGCAGCCAACAGCTTGAGCACGACGACCTGCTCCTCCAGCGCCTCCAGCACCTGACGCAACGAACCGGGGAAGTCCGCCACGTTACGGGTGAGGTTAGCCGTGCCCCCGAGCACCAGCTTCTCCTCGGGGTGCTCGACGAGCGACTCGATCAGCACCGTGCTGATCCTGGTCATCGCGTCGCGCAACTCACCGGGCGCCTGCTCGGGCAGCTCGGCGACCTTCGCGGAGGCGTCCGCGAGACGCCTGCCGGACATCGCCGAGTTGAGCATCGACCGCAGTCGGCCCACGTTCTCCTCGGTGATCACGTCACCCAGGTCCACCGTGCGCTGGTCCACGCGACCGGTGTCCGTGATCAGCACGAGCATCAACCGAGCCGGTGTGATGGGAAGCACTTCCAGATGTCGCACGTTCGAGCGGCTCAGCGTCGGGTATTGGATAACCGCGACCTGCCTGGTCAACTGCGCCAGAAGACGAACGCTGCGGCGCAACACGTCGTCGAGGTCCAGCGCACCCTCCAGGAAACTCCTGATCGCGCGACGCTCGGCCCCCGACAGGGGCTTGATCTCGCTGAGCTTGTCCACGAACAGCCGGTAGCCCTTGTCCGTGGGAACGCGTCCGGCGCTGGTGTGCGGCTGCGTGATGTAGCCGTCCTCCTCCAGCACCGCCATGTCGTTGCGGACCGTCGCGCTGGAGACGCCGAGGTTGTGCCGCTCCACCAGGGTTTTCGAGCCGATGGGCTCTTGGTTGGACACGTAGTCGGCGACGATCGCGCGCAGCACTTCGAACCGTCGCTCGTCGGCGTTCACCGCGCGTCACCTCCACCTGAGTGCGGACCTCAGGACGAGTTTACGGAAGGCTGTGAATTCTTGACCCGCCCTCACGGGAGCAGTCGGCGCACCACGGCATCGGCGAGCAGGCGCCCGCGGTCGGTGAGCACGCAGCGACCCGCGTTCAGCGCCGCGGGTTCCAGCAGACCGTCCTGCGCGGCGCCCTTCGCCTCCGCCCGGCCTTCGGGGTCGAGTTCGTCCACGGAGAGGCCCTCGGCCAGCCGCAATTCGAGCAGGACGCGCTCGACCCGCCGGTCCTCCGCGGACAGCACCTCGCGCCCGGCCGCTGGAGAACTCCCCTCGGCGAGCAGCGCCGCGTAGCGGGCGGGGTGCTTGACGTTCCACCAGCGCACACCGCCGACGTGGCTGTGCGCACCGGGACCGGCGCCCCACCAGTCGCCGCCCTGCCAGTAGATGAGGTTGTGACGGCAGCGGGCGTCCGCGGACGCCGCCCAGTTCGACACCTCGTACCAGTCGAGTCCCCGCGCGCGCATCGACTCGTCCACCATTTCGTACGACGACGCCAGCACGTCGTCGTCGGGCATCGGCAGGTCGCCGCGGCGGATGCGCCGGGAGAGAGCGGTGCCCTCCTCGACGATCAGCGCGTAGGCCGAGACGTGGTCGACCCCCGCGGAGTGCACCGCGTCCAGCGACGCCCTGAGATCGTCGGGGCTCTCCCCCGGCGTGCCGTAGATCAGGTCCAGGTTCACGTGGTCGAAACCCGCCGCGCGGGCTTCCTTCGCCGCGGCGACCGGGCGGCCGGGCGTGTGCTTGCGGTCGAGCACGGTCAGCACGTGCCGCGCGGCGGACTGCATGCCCAGTGACACGCGGGTGTAGCCGGCGTCGCGGATACCGGCGAAGAACTCCTGCGACGTGGACTCCGGGTTCGACTCCGTGGTCACCTCGGCACCGGGGACGAGCCCGAACGACGACCGCACGGCCTCCAGCACCTCGGCCAAGCCGGACGCTCCCAGCAGCGACGGCGTGCCACCGCCGACGAACACCGTCTCCGCGGGCGGCGCGGAACCCAGCACGCGGGCGCCCAGGTCGAGTTCGCGTCGCAGTCCCTCCAGCCACGACTCCGGCGAGGCCGACGTGCCCAGCTCGCCGGGCGTGTAGGTGTTGAAGTCGCAGTAGCCGCAGCGGGTCGCGCAGAACGGCACGTGGACGTAGACGCCGAACGGGCGGCTGCCCAGGCCGTGCAGCGCCGAAGGCGGCAACGAACCGTCGGCGGGGGCGGGATCACCTTCGGGGAGGGCTGATGGCACGTCTCCAGTGTCACCCAGCCCACCAAATTACCTTTCCTTGACCCTTTCCTGACCAGTTCAGGGGAACACGTTCACCTTTCATCCAGATGGAGGCTGTGAAGTCGTTGATCTGTGGTGATCACATTTCTCCGGCTCGTCGCCCGGACGGGTGACGCCTGTCCAAATGGAGGATCGATGCCGCTCGTCAAGAGAGGTTTGTTCGGCGCGCTCACGGCAGCAGCCGTGCTCGGCTCCGCGGTGACCGCCGCAAGCGCGGGACCGGAGTCCGGGAACCAGTCCGACACCGCCACGCCGATCAAGCACGTTCTGGTGGTCTTCCAGGAGAACGTCTCCTTCGACCACTACTTCGCCACCTACCCCAAGGCGGCGAACCCCAAGGGCGAGCCCGCTTTCCACGCCTCCACCGACACGCCGAGCGTGGCGGGTCTCAACGGTCCCCTGCTGACGCACAATCCGAACAGCGTGCAGCCGTTCCGGCTCGGCCGCGACAAGGCGCTCACGTGCGACCAGGACCACGACTACACGGCTGAGCAGAAGGCCTACGGCAACGGTGCGGTCGACAAGTACGTCGAGAACACCTCGAGCGACGCGTGCAAGGCACCCGGCTACGGGCAAAAGGGCCTGGTCATGGGCTACTACGACGGCAACACCGTCACGGGCATGTGGAACTACGCCCAGCGCTTCGCGATGAGCGACAACTCGTTCAACACCACCTACGGCCCGTCGACGCCGGGCATGCTGAACCTGGTCTCGGGCCAGACCCACGGCGCGACCGCCTACGACAAGGCCGGCAATCCGGTCGAGGACTCCTACGCGGCGGTCGAGACCGACGCGAACCACGTGGGCACGGTCATCAACGACCCCGACCCCGTGTACGACGACTGCTCCAATCCCACGCACAACCACATCGGCATGCAGGGTCGCAACATCGGCGACACGCTGAACGCCAAGAACGTGACGTGGGGCGCGTTCATGGGTGGCTTCGCCCCGACGACGCCCGCGCAGAACGGCCAGCCCGCGCAGTGCGGCAGCAAGCACAACAACATCGGTGGCGCGGCGGTCACCGACTACATCCCGCACCACGCCTGGTTCGAGTACTACAAGTCCACCTCGAACCCGCACCACGCGGCGCCGGCCTCGCTCGACGAGATCGGCCACAACGGTCAGGCCAACCACAACTACGACCTGTCGTACCTCGACAAGGCCATCGACGGCGGCAAGCTGCCCTCGGTGAGCTACGTCAAGGCCAGCGCCTACCAGGACGGTCACGCGGGCTACTCCGACCCGCTGGACGAGCAGAAGTTCGTGGTCGACCTCGTGAACAAGGTGCAGTCCTCCCAGTACTGGAAGGACACCGCAGTCGTGCTGGCCTACGACGACTCCGACGGCTGGTACGACCACGTCATGCCGCCGGTCGTCAACGCCTCGCAGAGCTCGCACGACGCGCTGACCGGAACGGGCGTGTGCGGTAGCGGCAAGCCGCTGGGTGGCCAGCAGGCCCGCTGCGGCTACGGGCCCCGCCTGCCGCTGATGGTGATCTCGCCGTTCGCCAAGCGCAACGCCGTCGACCACTCGCTGACCGATCAGACCTCGGTGCTGAAGTTCGTCGAGGACAACTGGAAGACCGGCACGGTGGAGCAGGCCTCCTTCGACACCATCGCGGGCTCGATGGACGGCCTCTTCGACTTCAAGCACCCGAACGACCGGCGTCTGATCCTGGACCCGGCGACCGGGCAGCCGAAGCGCGGCGACGGGGAGAACTGACCCCTCGCGTTGCCCCAGCGGCCCCCGGTGACCACTCACCGGGGGCCGCTGACTTGTCGAGAGCAGAAAGCCCGCCCGATCTCCACTGGTTGGTGACTCTTGTCCCAGCATCCGGTTGACGTTGGACCACCGACTGGACCCGTGGCACGCTTGACCCATGCCTGAGACAGGAGTGCACCTCGTGGCCCGCCGCCACGTGGACCTCCGCCGTGTCTCGAGCGCGATGTGCCGTATGTCGGCATAGCTCGCGCTGATTGAAGTTCCCGTCGGCGCCGGGTGCGCTGACGAGACCCCCACCACGTCTTTCCGGGACTCCGACGCGCGCATCCAGCGCCCAGATCCCCTGGAGGACGATGATGGTCCCCCCGACCACGACGCCGCCGAAGCGCGCCAAGCAGCGCCGAGGTGAGGGGCAGTGGGCGCTCGGCTACCGCGAACCGCTCAACCCGAACGAGCGGAGCAAGAAGGACGACAACCCGCTCAACGTCCGCACGCGCATCGAGAACGTTTACGCCCACGGCGGGTTCGCCTCGATCGACCCCGCTGACCTGCGCGGACGTTTCCGGTGGTACGGCCTCTACACCCAGCGCAAGCCCGGCATCGACGGCGGTCGCACGGCCACGCTGGAGCCGGAGGAGCTCGACGACGAGTACTTCATGCTCCGCGTCCGCATCGACGGCGGTCGCCTGACGACCGAGCAGCTCGCCGTGATCGGTGAGGTGTCGCAGACCTACGCGCGCGACACCGCGGACATCACCGACCGGCAGAACATCCAGTACCACTGGATCCGGATCGAGGACATGCCGACGATCTGGGAGAAGCTCGAGGGCGCCGGCCTGACCACGATGGAGGCCTGCGGCGACAGCCCCCGAGTCATCCTGGGCTCCCCCGTCGCGGGCATCGCCGCCGACGAGATCATCGACGGCAGCTCGGCGATCGACGACATCCACAGCCGCTACATCGGCGATCCGGCGTTCTCGAACCTGCCGCGCAAGTTCAAGACCGCGGTCTCCGGTCTGCAGGACGTGGCGCACGAGATCCACGACATCGCCTTCGTCGGCGTCAACCACCCCGAGCACGGGCCGGGCTTCGACCTGTGGGTCGGTGGCGGCCTGTCCACCAACCCGATGATCGGCAAGCGGCTCGGCGCGTGGGTTCCCCGCGACGAGGTCCACGAGGTCTGGGCCGGCGTGATCAGCGTCTTCCGCGACTACGGATACCGCAGGCTGCGCCACCGCGCCCGGATCAAGTTCCTGGTCGCCGACTGGGGCCCGGAGAAGTTCCGCGACGTTCTCGAGACCGAGTACCTCAAGCGCAAGCTGATCGACGGGCCCGCCCCCGAGCAGCTCGAGCGTCCGCTCGACCACATCGGTGTGCACCGCCAGAAGGACGGCAACTTCTACGTCGGCGCCGCGCCGATCGCGGGCCGGGTCTCCGGTTCGACGCTGGTCGCGGTCGCCAAGGCCGCCGAACAAGCAGGTTCACTGCGGGTCCGCCTGACGCCGCAGCAGAAGCTGGTCGTGCTCGACGTGGCCGAGACGGAAGTGCCCGGCCTGCAGGCGGATCTGGCGAAACTCGGCCTGCAGACGGAGCCCTCGCCGTGGCGGCGCGGGGTGATGGCCTGCACCGGCATCGAGTTCTGCAAGCTCGCGATCGTCGAGACCAAGGCCCGCGCCGCGCAGCTGGTGGAGAGCCTCGAGACGCGACTGGCCGACATCGTCGACGATGTCGACGCCCCCGTCACCGTGCACATCAACGGCTGCCCGAACTCGTGTGCCCGCATCCAGACGGCGGACATCGGCTTGAAGGGCCAGATCGTCACCGACGCGAACGGCAACCAGGTCGAGGGCTTCCAGGTGCACCTCGGCGGCGGGCTCGGCCTCGACTCCGGGTTCGGCCGCAAGCTGCGCGGCCACAAGGTCACCGGTGCCGAGCTGAACGACTACGTGGAGCGCGTCGTGCGCAACTTCGTGGCCCAGCGCACCGACGGCGAGCGGTTCGCCCAGTGGGTGGCCCGTGCCGAGGAGGCGGACCTCAAGTGAGCAGTCCTGAAAGGGCAACACCGTTCTACTGCCCGTATTGCGGCGACGAGGACCTGCGCCCGCAGGAAGAGCCCCACGCCGCGTGGCTGTGCGTCGGTTGCCGGCGCGTCTTCACCGTCAAGTTCGTCGGGCTGAACCTTCCACAGGAGGTGACCAAGTGACCGCCCCCGCTCGTGTCGAGGAACTCAAGGTGATCGCCGAGGCCGCTTCGGCAGAACTGGCCGAGGCGACCGCCGAGGAGGCGCTGGCCTGGACCGCGCGCACGTTCGGTGACAGCTGGATCGTCGCCTCGAACATGCAGGACGCGGTCCTGATCGACCTCGCGGTCAAGATCAAGCCCGACATCGACGTGCTGTTCCTGGAAACCGGCTACCACTTCGCGGAGACGGTCGGCACGCGTGACGCGGTCGGCCTGGTCTATCCCGGGGTGCACATCGTCAACGCCGCGGCCGAGCAGTCGGTGGCCGACCAGGAGGCCGAGTTCGGGCTGCTCAACCGGACCGACCCGACCAAGTGCTGCTTCCTGCGCAAGGTCGTTCCGCTGCAGCGGACGCTCGCGAACTACGACGCGTGGGTCACCGGTGTGCGGCGCGTGGACGCCCCGACGCGGGCGAACACGCCGATCGTGCAGTGGGACGAGCGCAACGGGCTGGTGAAGATCAACCCGATCGCGCCGTGGAGCGACGACGAGTTCAACGGATACATCGCCGAACACGGGATCCTCGAGAACCCGTTGGTGGCGGCCGGTTATCCGTCCATCGGCTGCGCACCGTGCACCGCCAAGCCGCTGCCGGGTGCGGACCCGCGCAGTGGCCGCTGGGCGGGTCTGGCCAAGACCGAGTGCGGACTGCACGGGTAGGAGACACATGACAACCGCACTCAACGCCCTCGATCGACTTGAATCAGAGGCCATCCACATCTTCCGCGAGGTCGCCGGGGAGTTCGACCGTCCGGTGATCCTGTTCTCCGGCGGCAAGGACTCCACGCTGCTGGTGCACCTCGCGATCAAGGCGTTCTGGCCCGCCCCGGTGCCGTTCCCGCTCCTGCACGTCGACACCGGGCACAACTTCGACGAGGTCATCGAGTTCCGCGACCACGTCGTCGAGCAGCACGGCCTGCGCCTGGAAGTGGCGAAGGTGCAGGACTACATCGACGACGGCCGCCTCATCGAGAGGCCGGACGGCACGCGCAACCCGCTGCAGACCGTGCCTCTGCTCGACGCCATCACCTCGCACAAGTTCGACGCGGTGTTCGGCGGTGGTCGTCGTGACGAGGAGCGCGCCCGCGCGAAGGAACGGATCTTCAGCCTGCGCAACGCCTTCGGCCAGTGGGATCCGCGCAGGCAGCGCCCCGAACTGTGGAACCTCTACAACGGACGCCACCGTCCGGGCGAGCACGTGCGGGTCTTCCCGCTGTCCAACTGGACCGAGCTCGACGTGTGGAACTACATCGCCCGCGAGGGCATCGAGCTGCCGTCGATCTACTACTCGCACGAGCGCGAGGTGTATCTGCGCGACGGCATGTGGCTCGCCGAAGGTCCGTGGGGCGGCCCGCGCGACGGCGAGACGCTGGTGCACAAGACGGTGCGCTACCGCACGGTCGGCGACGGTTCGTGCACCGGCGCGGTCGAGTCCGACGCCCACGACATCGCCGACGTGATCGCCGAAGTCGCCGCGAGCAGGCTCACCGAGCGCGGCGCGACGAGGGCTGATGACCGGTTGTCCGAAGCGGCCATGGAAGACCGCAAGCGGGAGGGCTACTTCTAAATGAGCGACCTGTTGAGGCTTGCGACAGCGGGCAGCGTGGACGACGGCAAGTCCACCCTGGTCGGCAGGCTGCTCTACGACACCAAGTCCGTCCTGGCGGACCAGCTCGACGCGGTGCACCGCGCGAGCGCCGATCGCGGCCTGTCCACTCCGGATCTCTCGCTGCTCGTCGACGGCCTGCGCTCGGAGCGCGAGCAGGGCATCACGATCGACGTGGCGTACCGGTACTTCGCCACACCCAAGCGGTCCTTCGTGCTGGCCGACACCCCCGGCCACGTGCAGTACACCCGCAACACGGTCACCGGTGCGTCGACCGCGCAGCTGGCCGTCCTGCTGGTGGACGCGCGCAAGGGCGTGGTCGAGCAGACCCGCAGGCACGCCGCGGTCCTCGCGCTGCTCGGTGTCCCCCGCCTGGTGCTCGCGGTGAACAAGATCGACCTCGTCGACTACGACGAGGCGACCTTCTCCCGCATCGCCAAGGAGTTCACCGCGCACGCCACCGCGCTCGGCTACACCGAGGACTCCGTCGTGGAGATCCCGGTGTCGGCGCTGGCCGGTGACAACGTGGTGGACAAGTCGGCGAACACGCCGTGGTACGACGGCCCGACGCTGCTGGAGCACCTCGAGCAGGTACCGGTGGAGCCGGACCCGCACGACGCGCCGTTCCGCTTCCCCGTGCAGTACGTGATCCGGCCGCGGACCCCGGAGTACCTGGACTACCGCGGATACGCGGGCCAGGTCGCCGCGGGCACCGTGCAGGTGGGCGACGAGATCATCGTGCTGCCGTCGGGCCGGCGCAGTTCGGTGACCAAGATCGACACTGCGGACGGCGAGCTGGCCGAGGCAGCCGCGGGCCGCTCGGTCACGTTGCTCCTGGCCGACGACGTGGACATCTCGCGCGGTGACGTGCTCGCCGCGGCGAGCACTCCGCCGAGGCTGACCGACGAGTTCGACGCGACGGTCTGCTGGCTCTCGGACAAGGCGCTCGCTCCGGGCGCACGGGTTCTGGTCAAGCACGGAGCGCGCACCGTGCAGGCCATCGTGACCGAGCTGCGCGCGCGCTTCGACGAGCAGAACTTGTCCAGTGTGGACAGTCCTGGCTCGTTGCAGCTCAACGAGATCGGTCGGGTGACGCTTCGCACGTCGGAGCCGATCCCGATTGACGACTACAGCAGTGACAGGCGCACCGGAGCATTCCTGGTGATCGACGCGAGCGACGGCAGCACGCTCGCCGCTGGACTGGTCGGGGCTCCGCTGCCGGTGTTGGACGGCGTGGACAGCTGTACCGGGGGCGGCCGCGCCGCCCCAGAGGCAAGCGGCGCAGAAGGAAACGACACCGACGGCCACGCCCTCGTCTCCCCAGGCCCCTGATCACCTGAAAGGTCACCAGCCCGTGAGCATCAAGCGCAGAACTCGCATCCTGACCGCGACATTGGCAGCACTCACCCTCTTCGGCGCACTCGCAGGATGCTCACGGGCCGACAGCAGCAACGCTCCGGCCGCCGACAAGGGCGCTGCGAGCGAGGTGCGACTGGGTTACTTCCCCAACGTCACCCACGCCTCCGCGCTGATCGGCGTGGACAAGGGCTTCTTCGCCAAGGAGCTCGGCTCGACGAAGCTGACCACGCAGACGTTCAACGCGGGCCCGGACGAGGTGAACGCCCTGCTGGGCGGCTCGCTCGACGTGGCCTTCATCGGCTCGGGCCCCGCCATCAACGCGTATTCCAAGTCGAGTGGTGAGGCCGTGCGCCTGGTCGCCGGAGCGGCCTCGGGCGGCGCCCAGCTCGTGGTGAAGCCCGACATCAACTCGCCTGCGGATCTCAAGGGCAAGACGATCACCACGCCGCAGCTGGCGAACACCCAGGACGTGGCGCTGAAGAAGTGGCTGGCCGACCAGAAGCTCACCATCGGCACCGGTCCGGACCAGGTGAACGTCACGAACACGGAGAACTCGCAGAGTCTGGACCTGTTCCGCAAGGGCGACGTCCAGGGGGCGTGGGCGCCCGAGCCGTGGTCGTCCCGGCTCGTTGCCGACTCCGGCGCCAAGGTGCTGGTCGACGAGAAGTCCTTGTGGGACCAGGGGAAGTTCCCCACCACGGTCGTCATCGCGCGCACCCAGTTCCTGCAGGAGCACCCGCAGACCGTAGAGGCGCTGCTGCGCGGCGAGGTCGCCACGATCGACTGGGCGAACGCGAACAACGCCGAGGCGAAGACCGTCGTCAACGACTCGCTGAAGAGGCTCACGAGCAAGGCGCTCGCCCAACCCGTGCTGGACCGCTCCGTCAGCAGCATCGAGCTGACCACCGACCCGCTCGCCAAGACCTTCCCGCAGCTGGCGAAGGACGCGGTGACCGCGAAGGTCGCGAACCAGGAGGCGAACGTGGCCGGCTTCGCCGACTTCACGCTGCTGAACAAGGTCCTCGCAGCGGCAGGCAAGCCGCAGGTGGACACCGCAGGACTGGACAAGAAGTAGTTGGCCGAACACTCCAGGAAGGCAGGCACCATGACCGCCACGCTTGAGGTCCCCGCCGCGCAGTCCGTGGTCGACGCCGCGGTGTCGCTCTCGGGAGTCCGCAAGGTGTTCGGCCACGGCACCGGGTCGGTGCTGGCGCTGGACGGTGTCGATCTGCAGGTCGCGCCCGGTGAATTCGTGTGCCTGCTGGGCGCCTCGGGCTGCGGGAAGAGCACGTTGCTCAACATCGTCGCCGGCCTGGACGCACCCACCTCGGGCACCATCGAACTGACCACCACCCGCCCCGCGGTGATGTTCCAGGAAGCCGCGCTGATGCCGTGGCTGACCGCGGCGCGCAACGTCGAACTGCCGCTGCGCCTGGCCGGGCTGAAGCGCGCCGAGCGGCGCGCCAAGGCGTCCGAACTGCTCGAACTCGTGCGTCTGGGCGAAGCGGGCGGCAAGCGACCGCACGAGCTGTCAGGTGGCATGCGGCAGCGCGTCGCACTGGCTCGCGCCCTGGCGTCGACCTCCGGCATCGCCGAGGAGGGAACGCCCGGTCTGCTGCTGATGGACGAACCGTTCGCGGCGCTCGACGCAATCACCCGCGACGTGCTGCAGGCCGAACTTCTGCGCGTGTGGAGCACCACCAACACGGCGATCGTGTTCGTCACGCACGACGTGCGCGAGGCGGTCCGGCTGGGGCAGCGCGTGGTGCTGCTGTCCTCGCGTCCGGGCCGGGTCGTGAAGGAGTGGTCCGTGGACGGGTTGGCCGGGCCGGAGGAGGCCGACGTCATCTCCGACATCACCACCGAACTTCGAGAGGTGATCAGCGGCCATGCCGCAGCGTGACGACACCGGCACGATGCTCGAGGCCGACCCGAAGCGGGACATCGCCGCAGTCGGTGCCGGACTCGACGCGTTGGACGCTCCGCCCCAGCAGCAGCGCAAGCACGGCTGGAAGCGGTTCGTCGGGACAGCGCTACCGCCGCTGATCGCCTTCGTGCTGCTGATCGCCGTCTGGCAGGCGTTGTGGGCGTCGGCCATCCTCCCGGAGTTCCGGCTTCCGGCGCCGCTCGCGGTGTGGGCCAAGGTGTGGGACAGCGTGCAGGACGGCACGGCGGTGGAGATCCTGTGGACCTCGGTCCACCGCGCCTTGCTGGGCTTCCTGGCGGCGGTGGTCATCGCGACCCCGCTCGGCCTGTTGATCGCCAAGGTCAAGGTGGTCCGCGCGGCCATCGGATCACTGCTCACCGGTCTGCAGAGCCTGCCGTCGGTGGCGTGGGTGCCGGCCGCGATCCTGTGGTTCGGACTGACCCCCGCGTCGATCTACTTCGTGGTCCTGATGGGCTCCGTTCCTTCGATCGCGAACGGCCTGGTGGCGGGAATCGACCAGATCCCACCGCTCCTGCCGCGCGTCGGGACGGCACTCGGTGCTGGGAAAATCGCGTCCGCGCGGCACATCCTGCTGCCCGCGGCGCTGCCGGGATATCTGGCCGGCCTCAAGCAGGGTTGGGCGTTCTCCTGGCGCTCGCTGATGGCCGCGGAGATCATCGCGACCTCTCCCCAGCTGGGTGTCGGTCTGGGCCAGTACCTGCACAACGGCTCGTCGCTCAACGACATCTCGATGGTGATAGCGGCGATCTTCCTGATCCTGCTGGTGGGCATCGGCATCGAACTTCTGGTGTTCCGTCCCCTGGAGCGAGCGGTCCTGCGGGCCCGTGGACTGACGGGAGCACTGCAATGACGCTTCCCCTGGTGGCCGTAGCGCACGGCAGTCGTGATCCGCGGTCGGCCGCGACCGTGATGGAGCTCCTCGACGTCGTCCGGGTGCTGCGGCCCGGCCTGGACGTGCGCGTCGCGTTCCTCGACCTGTCCGCACCGCGGCTGGGTGACGTGCTGCGGGCGGTGCACGGCGACGGGCACCGCGAGGTCGTCGTCGTGCCACTGCTGCTGGGCCGCGCGTATCACGCGCGGGTGGACGTGCCCGGTGCCGTCGCGGACGTGCAACGGTGGTCTCCGCAGCTCGACGTGCGGATCGCCGACGTGCTGGGACCGGACCCGTGGCTGGAGTCGGCGGCGCTGCGGAGGCTCGCCGAGGTCGGTGTGCGTTCCGGCGACCCGGAGCTCGGGATCGTCCTGGCGGGCGCAGGCTCGTCCGACGCGGCGGCGAACGCCGCGGTGGCATCGGTGGCGCGCCGCTGGGCCGCGGGTGCGGGCTGGGCGGGCGTCGAGCCCGCGTTCGCCGCGGCGGCGAGCCCGGACGTGCCGACGGCGGTCAACCGGTTGCGCGCACGAGGTGCGCGGCGGATCGCCGTGGCGTCGTGGTTCCTCGCGCCGGGCCTGCTGCCCGACCGGATCGCGTCGCTGGCCGAGGAGGCCGCGCCGGGCACCGTGATGGCGGCTCCGCTGGGCGACGACCCCGAGGTGGCCGAACTCGTGCTGCACCGCTACACCGCCGCGAGCACCACCGGCCTTTCCGTCCAGTACGCCTGACCTCTGATCATGTCGTTGTCGCGATCCTCGTAGAGTTCGCCCCATGGCAGACGAGCTGGTCCACTACGAGGTGCGGCGTGGCATCGCGACGATCACGCTTGACTCTCCCCACAACCGCAACGCGCTGTCGGCACAGCTGCGCGCCGAGCTCACCGACCGCCTGAAGAACGCGGTCGACGACGACGCCGTGCGGGTGATCGTGCTGACGCACGCGGGCACCGTCTTCTGCTCCGGGATGGACCTCAAGGAGGCCAGCGGCGCGAGCGCGAGCCAGCAGGGGGTCAACGAGTTCCCGGCGATCCTCGAGCAGATCTGGACCAGTCCGAAGCCCGTCGTCGGCCGGCTGGCCGGACCCGCGCGAGCCGGCGGCGTCGGCATGGTGGCCGCGTGCGACATCGCCGTGGCCGTCGACGAGGCGACGTTCGCGTTCAGCGAGGTTCGCATCGGCGTGGTGCCCGCGGTGATCTCGGTGACCGTCCTGCCACGACTGCTACCCCGCCCCGCGCACGAGCTGTTCCTCACCGGTGAGACCTTCGGCGCGCAGCGCGCCGCGACCATCGGTCTGATCAACTCCGCGGTGCCCGCCGACCAGCTCGACCACGAGGTGCGCCGCTACACCGACATGCTCGCTCAGGGGGCGCCGCAGGCGCTGGCCGCGACCAAGCGGATGCTGCTCACGCCCAGGACCGCCGGTCTGGCCGAGAACTTCGCCGACATGCTGGAGCTCTCCGCACAGCACTTCGGCGCCGCCGAGGGGCAGGAGGGCATCGCCGCCTTCCGCGAGAAGCGCAAGCCCTCCTGGGTCCCGCAGGACTGACCGGAAGCGGACCAGAACCAGCTGCGGCGTATCCGAGGAAGCCCGCGCAACCCGGCCCGTCGAGGTCGGCGCGGTCAGCCGGTGATCGGCTACTCCGTGCGGACGACGGTCAGGACGCGGTCACCGAGTTCGGCGGTGCGGCGCTGGGCGTCCTCGAGCACCGACGCGATCCCGGCATGGCCGCGAGGGTCGTGCTCGGCCAACTCGTCGCTGTTCGGCCAGATCAGCACGTGCTCGCCCGGTGGCAGCCACGACAGGTCGGTCAGGCTGTCGTACAGCGCGTCGAGGTTGTGGCCGAACCAGTCGGGGAAGGACAGCGCTGAGGCGATGGCCTCCATCGCCTCGTGCCGGCTGGTGATCGAGTCACCGCGCAGCACGTGCGGGTGCGCACCGCGCCCGCGGGCCTCCCGTGCCGCCTCCGCGGCCTTCATCGCTGCACGTCCACGACGACGAACGAGTCGTAGTGGTCCCCGGTGTAGAAGACCTCCTGCTTCGTTCCGGTGATCAGCCGCCTGGCGCCGCGATCCGGACTGCCCGGCGTGGGCACGGTGTACTCCTTGTAGTAGTCACCCGCCTTGCCCGGCAGACGCTTCTCCCGGTTCTGGAACATCACGCCGTCGTTGCGCGGATACGGGAACGGGCCACCCTTCACGATCAGTTTCCAGGTGGCCGTCGTCTCTCCGGGCAGGCTCGACAGCGGCTTGACCGGCAGGCCCGACTCGCTGCCGGGCACGGCACGGGTCCCGGCGCTCGAAGGGGCGCCGCCGACGGTGGCGCTGGAGGTCGCGCCGGTGCTCAGCGTGCCGGAACCGGGTTCGGTGGTCGTCCCGCCGGCGAAGTCCTTGGCGAACCAGCCGACGACCACCAGGACGATCAGGCCGACGAGTGCGACGGTCAGGCGCCTTGCAGGGGTCACGCGGTCAGCCTACGAAGTGGTCGCCACATCGACCTTCTCGGGCTCCCCGAGGTCTTCGGCGAGGGCGCCCACCGGGGGCTCGGCCCGCTTGTCGGGCGTCACGCGCGAGGTGCCCCAGTCCACGACGCGGTCGATCAGCCGCGCCACCCCGAGGCACAACGGCAGCAGGAACGCGATGACCAGGGAGAACTGAAGCGCGAACGGCAACTGGGTGAGCCACAGCTCCACCCCGTCCCACCATTGCGCAAAGCCGTCCAACACGGCTTCGAGAGTAGTCCCGTGACGGGTTTCACCGCGCGCACAGTCCTGATGTGAGTAAGTTGCCAGCATGTTCGCCGTCTACGCAGCCGAGCCGAGCCCCGAGGACCCCCTTGCTTCGCTGAGGGTGGGTGAACGCCCCGATCCCGAAGTGCCCGACGGCTGGGTGCGGGTGGACGTGCGCGCGGCCAGCCTGAACATGCACGACCTCTGGACGCTGCGCGGCGTCGGCATCAAACCCGAGCAGTTCCCGATGATCCTCGGCTGCGACGGCGCGGGCGTGCTGGAGGACGGTACCGAGGTGGTGCTGCACTCGATCATCGGTGACCCGGACTGGACCGGTGATGAGACCCTCGACCCGCGCCGGACGCTGCTGACCGAGAAGTACCAGGGCACGTTCGCCGACCACGTCGTGGTGCCCGCGCGCAACGCGCTGCCCAAGCCCGCCGGGCTCTCCTTCGCCGAGGCGGCGTGCATGGGCACGGCGTGGCTGACGGCCTACCGGATGCTCTTCGTGAAGTCCGGCCTGCGCCCTGGCCAGACCATGCTCGTGCAGGGCGCGTCCGGTGGCGTGTCGACCGCACTCGTGCAGTTGGGCCGCGCGGCAGGCTTCCGCGTGTGGGTCACCGGACGCAGCGAGGAGAAGCGAGCGCTGGCCGAGTCCCTCGGTGCTCACGGCACCTTCGAGTCCGGCGCCCGGCTGCCCGAGCGGGTGGACGCGGTGTTCGAGACCGTCGGTGGCGCCACCTGGTCGCACTCCATGAAGTCGCTCAAGCCGGGCGGCATCATCGTGATCTCCGGCGCGACCAGCGGTGACGCGTCCGCGGCCGAGTTGCAGCGGTTGTTCTTCCTCCAGCTCCGCGTCGTCGGCTCGACGATGGGCACTCGCGAGGAGCTGGCCGACCTGCTGACGTTCTGCGAGATGAACGGCTTGCGCCCGCAGATCGGCACGCAGCTGCCCATGTCAGAGGCCGAGAAGGGTCTGCGCAGCATGCTCAACGGCGAGACCGCGGGAAAGATCGTCTTCACCCGTTGACACCTCCTCGTCGTGGGCCCGGACAGGACTTCCTGTTCCGGGCCCACAACGCGTCCGGAGGTTCAAGCGCTGCGAAGCAGCTCCAGGATGACTTCGGGGTCCTGTGCCCCGGCCACTCCGCGACGGCCGACGACGAAGGTCGGCACCGAGCGGACACCGATCGACATGCCCTCAGCGAGTTCGGCGCGCACCCGCTCCGCGAGCGTCTCGGCGCGCAGTGCGTCCTCGGCACCTTCCAAGCCGACGTCCGTGGCCAGCTTCACCAGTACCTCCGGGTCGCCGATGTGCGCACCCTCGCAGAAGTGCGCACGGAACAACCGCTCCTGCACGGCGTCCTGGATGCCCTGCTCCCTCGCGAACGCGATCAGGCGGTGCGCGTCGAAGGTGTTGGCCCGCACCGAGTCGGCCATCCGGTACTCGAGCCCCTCGGCCGCGGCGACCTCGGTGACCCTGGTCATGGCCTGCGCGGCGACATCCGCGTCGCCGAACTTGGCGGCGAGCGCCTCACCGGTCGGCATGCCGTCGCTCGGCGAGGACGGGTCGAGCTGGAACGGACGCCAGACGACGTCGACGGGCTCACCGTCCCACGCACCGAGTGCGCGCTCGAGCCTGCGTTTGCCGATGTAGCACCATGGGCACACGACGTCGGACCAGACGTGGAGTTGCATGCCGAGGGCAACGCGTGACAGCGCGTGCATGTTCCTCGACGGCCATCGGACGCGCGCACGAAGAAACACCTGCACCATGATCGGATCGAACAAATCTCCTGACAATCGACGCGCGTACGGTTCGCCGCACACAACCGTCGGTCTAGGTTCGGTTTCCGCAAGCGCAATGTCGCGCAGGTGGTGACGAGGGAGACGAGCATGGCCTCTGTGCAAGGTGGTCTCGGTCGGGGTTCGGGCGTGTTCCGCCGCAAGCCCATCGAGCAGATCAGCGGTGAGGGCGGTGACGGCGACCTCAAGCGAACGCTCGGGTTGTGGCAGCTCACCGCCATCGGCATCGGCGGCATCATCGGCGCCGGCATCTTCTCGCTCGCGGGCGCGGTCGCCCATGGAGATCCGGCCGCGGGCATCCCGGGGGTCGGGCCGGCCGTCGTGATCTCCTTCCTGATCGCGGGCATCGCCAGCGCCGCAGCCGCCTTCTCCTACGCGGAATTCGCCGGTCTGATCCCCAAGGCGGGTTCGGCCTACACCTACGGCTACGCCGTGCTCGGCGAGATCGTCGGGTGGTTCATCGGCTGGGACCTGTTGCTGGAGTACACCGCGATCGTCGCCGTGGTCGCGATCGGCATCTCCGGCTACTTCAGCTTCCTGCTCCAGCAGATCGGGCTGGATCTCCCGCAGTGGATGCTCGGTGCACCGGGCACCGGACCGGGGCACAAGTTCGACCTGTTCGCGGCGCTGCTGTGCCTGCTGATCGCGGCGATGCTCAACATGGGCATGCGCAGCGCCGCCCGCTTCGAGACGATCGTGGTCGGTCTCAAGGTCGCGGTCGTGCTCGTCGTCATCCTGGTCGGCTTCTTCTACGTCAAGACCGGCAACTACTCGCCGTTCGCACCGTCGGGATTCGGCGGGATCATGACCGGCGCGGCGACGGTGTTCTTCGCGGTCTTCGGCTACGACGCGATGAGCACCGCGGCCGAGGAGTCCAAGGACGCGCAGAAGCACATGCCCAAGGCGATCATCTACTCGCTCGCCATCTCGATGGTGTTCTACGTGCTCGCCTGCCTCGTGCTCACCGGGATGCAGCGCTACACCGACATCAATCCCAAGAGCGGCTTCTCCTCGGCCTTCGCCTCCGTGGGCCTGCCCGGCCTGGCGAGCGTGATCGCCGTCGGCGCGATCATCGGCATCCTCACCGTGATGTTCACGTTCATGCTCGGCGTCACGCGCGTGTGGTTCTCGATGAGCCGCGACGGCCTGCTGCCCAAGTGGTTCGCCAAGACCCACCCGGTGCGCAAGGTGCCCACCCGCGTCACCTGGATCGCCGGTTTCGCCTCGGCGATCATCGCGGGTCTCCTGCCCATCGGCGCGGCGGCGGAGTTGACCAACATCGGCATCCTGCTCGCGTTCGTCGTGGTGTGCATCGCGGTGATCGTGCTGCGCTATCGCCGCCCGGAGCTGGAGCGGTCTTTCAAGCTGCCGGGCATGCCGGTGGTGCCGATCATCGGCGTGATCTTCTCGATCTGGCTGATCACCTTCCTCACGCCGACCACGTGGCTGCGCTTCGCGGTCTGGTTCGTCATCGGCCTGATCATCTACTTCGCCTACGGCAAGCGGCACTCATCGCTGGCGAAGGAGGAGACCACGTCAGACCGAGGCTGACCGCCGGTGGCGGAACGCCTTGAGGTCCAAGCGGCCCCGGCTTCCGTTCGGCCTCACCGCGCAGGCGCTGGATCTCCTGGCGCCCCACCACGTGGGACAGCGCCTGCGCGGGCTCCTCGATGTAGCGGTCCGGCTCGGACTGGATCTCGAACTCCGACATCACCGTGTCCGGACGCGGAGGCCGTGGCGCCATTCCTACCGCGACAGGGTCCGCTCGGCCACGGCTGCGATCGCGTCCTTCATCTGCGCATCGATGCGCGCGACGATCTCCGCGGCGGGGTCCGGTTCGGCGAGGGTGTAGGTCTGCCCCGCCCACAGCGACATGAGTTCGGGATCTCCGGTCGCGCGCACCGGCTTGGTCAGGTTGTTCACGTTGGGGTAGGCGGCCGGGGCGACGGGCGTGTTCTCGGTGAGGAACCGGTTCACCAGACCTCGGGCCGGACGGCCGCTGAAGGCCCGTGTGAGCACGGTGCGGCGGTTGCCCTCGGCGAGCGCGGCGCGGTGCGCCGGATGGGTCCCGGCCTCGGGGCAGCGGAGGAACGCCGTACCCAGCGCACCGGCGACCGCTCCGGCCGTCAGGACGGCGGCGACGTCAGCGCCGTGAACGAGGCCACCCGTGGCGACCAGCGGCAGGTTCACGGCGGCCGCGACGAGTCGGAGCGCGGCGAGGGTCCCGTAGAGCTCTCCCCCGCCCGGCGACACGCCGTCGTCGGCGAGGGTGCCGCGGTGCGCTCCCGCGTCCGAGCCCTGCACGACCAGTGCGTCGGCACCAACCTGAGCGGCCTGCCTCGCCTCACCTGGCGTGGTCACGGTGACGACGACGTAGGACCCGGCCGCGTGCAGCCGCCCGACGTCGTCGACGTCGGGCAGGCCGAAGGTGAACGACACCACGGGAATCCGCTGGGCCAGGACGAGTTCGAGCTTGGCGGGGTAGTTGTCGTCGTCCCACGTCGGCCGGCCCGGCTCGACGCCCATCTGAGCCGCCTGCGCGCGGACCCGTTCCCGGTAGGTACTGAGGTCTGCGGTGGACTCCCGCCCCGGCACGAACAGGTTCACTCCGAACGGCTGGTCGGTGGCCTCCCGCACGTGGACGATCTGCTCGCCCAGTGCCTCGACGCTCAGCATGCCCCCGGCCAGGAATCCGAAGCCGCCTGCGTTGGCGACTTCGGCGACGAGTTGCGGTGTGGACGGACCGCCTGCCATGGGCGCGGCGATCACGGGAACCCGAAGTCGGTCGAACATGACACGACCCTAGTTCCCCTGATCGCCGCGAACAGCCCTTGCTCTACGGAAGGGTCCGCAGGTGTGCGCTCACGGAGTTCGCGAAGGCGTAGCCGCCCGACGCGTCCCAGTTGATCGACCAGGTCATGGCTCCACGAATGGCCGGGTAGGTCGCCGAGGGCCTGAAGCTGCCGCAGCCGGTCCCCTTCGCCAGGCAGTCCAGTGCAGCGTTGACGTTGGACGGGGGCTGGTAGCCGCCACCGGCACCCGAGGGTGACGCGGGCAGGCCGAGGCCGACCTGGTCGGCCCGCAGGCCTCCCTGCAACTGGATGCAGGCGAGTGCGGTGAGGAAGTCGACCGAGCCCTGGCCGTAGACCTTGCCGTCGCAGCCGAGCATCGAGCCGGAGTTGTAGTACTGCATGTTCACGATCGTGAGGATGTCCTTGATACCGGTCGCCAGCTTGAAGTACTCGTTGCCGGTGGACTGCATGTCGATCGTCTGCGGGGCCATGGTGATCACCGAGCCGCCGCTGCCGTTGATCTGGCGGAGCGCGCTGCCCATGTACTGGGCGTTCACGCTGTTCTCCAGGTCGATGTCGACGCCGTCGAAGCCGTAGTTCCGGATCAGCGAGATCACGCTGTTCGCGAAGTTGCTCGCCGCGGTGGGGTCACCCACGCTGATCGTGCCGTTCTGGCCGCCGACCGAGATGATCACCTTCTGGCCGCGGCTCTGCACCGTCTTGACGTCGGCCTTGAACTGGGCGTCGGTGTAACCGCCGAGCGCAGAGGACAGTCCGGGGTCCAGCGTGAAGCCGACGGCGCCGGGCTTGCTCGGGTCTGCGTCGGCGAAGGCCACCGCGATGATGTCGTAGGTGGTCGGCACGTCGGCCAGCTCGAGCACCTTGGCTCCGTTGTTGAAGTTCTGCCAGTACCCGGTCAGCAGGTGCTTCGGCAACGAGCCGGTCGACGGCGGTGTGGTGGTCGGTGGTGTGGTGGTCGGTGGTGTGGTGGTCGGCGGTGTGCCGGGACCGTCCAGGCTCACGTCGTCGGCGAAGTAGGCCGGTTGGCCGTACCAGCCGTGCACGTAGATCGTCACGTTCGTGTCCGACGCGCCAGTGGTGAAGCTGACGACCAGTCGGGTCCACACGCCCGCGGTCGGCGTCCAGGTGTCCTTGTCACCGGTGCCGACGCCGGTGACCCCGAGGTAGGTGTAGCTGCCCTGCACCCACGCGGACAGCTCGTAGGCGGTGTTCGGTTGCACCGCAACGGTTTGCGAGCACTTCGCGTTGTCCTGACCGGCAGGTGCGCCGGTGAGCGCGTAGGAGCCCGAGTGCACCGGACTCGTCACCACGCCGGCGCCGCCGGTGCAGGCCCAACTGCTGGTGTTCCCCGCCTCGAATCCGGTGTTGGCCACCAGGTTCGCCGCCGCCGCGTTGCCCGCCAGCACCAGGACCAGTCCGGCACAAGCCAGCAGGCCGGACAGCAGAGCGGCCGATACGCGTCTCGTCCTCGTCGTCACGTGCACCTCCAGAGTCGACTCGGCGGCCGTGCCCTCGACAGGTGACGTGGGCCACTCGAAAAATGGCCTAGACCACTGGCGCGTGTCAAGACCGACCGGTGGTCATCCGATGCGTCGATGGGATGCCGTCGTCATCTGCAACGCCAGGAAGTGCTTCAGCAGCAACGAAACGGGTAACCCGTCGGGGTGTCGCAATGCCCCCCGCGCCCACTTCGGACTCACCGCGCAGCCGTCGTGCCCGGCGAGCGGACGCGCACGTTGCGCCGAACGGCGCAATCCCGTGCGGTTGGAGGGGAACGGCCGGATCCGGACCGGTGGTGAATTCGACGCGGTACCTGAAACTCTTGGCACAGCAGAACATCCGCGGTGAGAAGGAGTTCGTCATGACGTTCACGCTCGCAGATGCCGTCCACGTCGCCCGCCGTGCGCACGAGGGCCAGATGGACAAGTGCGGCCGTCCCTACATCGAACACCCGTTGCGCGTCATGGCCAGAGTCGAAGGTGAAGGGCTCGCGGAGCAGATGGCCGCGGTGCTGCACGACGTCGTCGAGGACACTTCGGTCACCGTGGACCAATTGGCCTCGCTCGGCTGCCCGCCGATCGTCGTGCGCGCGGTCACCGCCCTCACCCACTTGCCGGACGAACCGCAGTCGTCGTACCTGTCCAGGGTGGCCGCCGATCCCATCGCCCTGACCGTGAAGCGGGCGGACATCGCCGACAACCTCTCGCCCGACCGGTCGTCCGAACTGCACCCGGCCACACGTGAGCGGCTCCGCACCAAGTACGAGACGGCGCTGCGGCTCCTGGACCACTACACCAACGGCTGAGTCGTCACGCCGGCGGACCCCAACAGCGGAACCGCCCGTCCTCTGCTGTCCGGACTACTTCTTGCCCTTGCCCTTGTCCGACGACTCGTCGGTGGACAGGGCTGCGACGAAGGCTTCCTGGGGGACCTCCACGCGACCGACCATCTTCATGCGCTTCTTGCCCTCCTTCTGCTTCTCGAGCAGCTTGCGCTTGCGGGTGATGTCACCGCCGTAGCACTTGGCGAGGACGTCCTTGCGGATCGCACGGATGGTCTCGCGCGCGATGACGCGCGACCCGATCGCCGCCTGGATCGGCACCTCGAACTGCTGCCTGGGGATCAACTCACGCAGCCGGGTGGCCATGCGCGTGCCGTAGCCGTAAGCCGAGTCCTTGTGGACGATCGCGCTGAACGCGTCCACGGGCTCACCCTGCAACAGGATGTCGACCTTGACCAGGCTCGCGCTCTGCTCACCCGCCTCCTCGTAGTCGAGCGAGGCGTAGCCGCGGGTGCGCGACTTCAACGAGTCGAAGAAGTCGTAGATGATCTCGGCCAGCGGCATCGTGTAGCGCAGTTCGACGCGGTCCTCGGACAGGTAGTCCATGCCACCGAGCTGGCCGCGCTTGCTCTGGCACAACTCCATGATCGCGCCGATGTAGTCGCTCGGTGCGATGACGGTGCACTTCGTCACCGGCTCGTAGATCTCGGAGATCTTGCCCTCGGGCCAGTCCGACGGGTTGGTGACGGTGTGCTCCGCGCCGTCCTCCATGACGACGCGGTAGACCACGTTCGGTGCCGTCGAGATCAGGTCCAGGCCGAACTCGCGCTCCAGCCGGTCGCGGGTGATCTCCAGGTGCAGCAGGCCGAGGAAGCCGCAGCGGAAGCCGAACCCCAGCGCGGCCGAGGTCTCCGGCTCGTAGGTCAGCGCGGCGTCGTTGAGCTGCAGTTTCTCCAGCGCCTCGCGCAGCTCCGGGTAGTCCGAGCCGTCGACCGGGTACAGGCCCGAGTACACCATCGGCTTGGGCTCGCGGTAGCCCGCGAGCGGCGCGGTCGCGCCCTTGCGCTCGGAGGTGACCGTGTCACCGACCTTCGACTGGCGGACGTCCTTCACCCCGGTGATGAGGTAGCCCACTTCGCCGACGCCCAGACCGACGCTCGGCTTGGGCTCCGGCGAGATGATGCCGACCTCGAGCAACTCGTGCGTGGCGCCGGTCGACATCATCTTGATGCGCTCGCGTGGAGTGATCTTCCCGTCCACCACGCGGATGTAGGTCACCACGCCGCGGTAGGTG
>DASYMV010000309.1:0-3136 GCA_036008865.1 Pseudonocardiaceae bacterium
CTCGCCGTAGATGTCCAACTGCAACTGCTCGGCCGCGGCGTTGCCGATGCGGACCGGCGAGGAACCGCGGTATCCGGCGAGGTGGCCCAGCTCGCGCTCGTCCAGATCGACCTTGCCGTCGATGGTGTACATGACGCGCAACGGCCCCCGTTCGCCGTCGTTGCCGTCGGCGAGGCGATCGGTGAGCCAGTGCATGAACGCCTCGGCCTCGTCGGTGAAACCGAGTCGCAGCAACGCGTACAGCGAGAACGCGGCATCGCGTATCCACACGTAGCGGTAGTCCCAGTTGCGTCCGCCGCCGATCTGCTCCGGCAGGCCCGCGGTCGGCGCGGCGATGATCGCGCCACTGGGTTCGTGGGTGAGCAGCTTCAGCGTGAGCGCAGAGCGGTGCACCATCTCTCGCCACCTGCCCGCGTACTGCGACTTTCCGATCCAGCGTCGCCAGAAGGCAGTCGTGGCCTCGAACAGCTCCTGTCCGCGAACGTCCTCTTCGGAGGATCCGTCTTCGGGGACCTCTAGCACGAAGAGGACTTCGTCACCCTTGTCCACGTCGAACTGGGCGCGAACGTCTCCGTCGTCGACGTCCAGCTCGACGTCGGCGCGAAGGTCGAGGGTGAGTTCCGGCCCGTCGAAACGGATTCCCCGCGGCGTGCGGCGAATTCCCGGCGTGACGCGGCCGTAGTCCATGCGCGCCGCGACGTGCACGTCCACGCGCACGGTCCCGCGGACACCCGCGATCCGGCGCACCAGCCGCTGCCGGTGCTCCGGGTCGTGCTCGCGCATGACGACCATGAAGTCCTGCACCTCCACCACGCCGTCCTCGGCGTGGAAGCGGGTCACCAGGACGTTGGAGTCCGGGAAGTAGAACTGCCGCACCATGAGCACAGGACACAGCGGGAAGATGCGCCAGTGACCGCCGCGCTCGGCGTCGAGTAGTGAGCCGAACACGCTCGGCGAGTCGAACCGCGGGGCGCAGAACCAGTCGATGGTTCCATCGGTACCGACCAGCGCCGCCGTGCGGAGGTCACCGATGAGGCCGTGGTCCGCGATCGGAGGGTAGCCGCGCGTGTCGTCGTTCACGGCTCCGACGCCCGCCACTCGCGAGGTGCCGCGAGTTCATCGGCCTCAGGCGGCCCCCAGCTGCCCTTCGTGCAGGGGCGCACCGGCGGCCGGTGGTCGAGGACGGGCTGGCAGACCTCCCACAGGCGCTCGACCTCGTCGGCACGGGCGAAGAGCGTCTGGTCACCTGCCATCACGTCGAGCAGCAGCTTCTCGTACGCCCCGAGCGGGTGGCCGTCGGGGAATGCCCGGCCGAAGTCCACCTCCATCGACGCGCGGTCGAGCACCAGCTCCGGGCCAGGTCGCTTCGCACGCACCGCGAGGTCGATCTCCGGCCCGTCGGTCAGCTCGAAGACCAGCTCGTCGGGAATCGCGTCGAGGTCGAACAGCGACTGCTCGGGATCCCGGAAGCCCAGCGTGACGGTCCGCCGCGTCGCGGACATCGCCTTGTCGGTGCGCAGCAGGAAGGGCACATCGTGCCAGCGGTCGTTGTCGACGTGGACGCGCAGTGCGGCGAAGGTCTCGAGGTCGGAGTCGGGTGCGACGCCCTCCTCGTTCCGGTAGCCCTCGTACTGGCCGAACACGACCTGGGAGGGGTCGATCGGCCGGATCGAGGTGAAGAGTTCGTACTTCGCGTCCCGGAGTGCCTTGGCGTCGAACCCGGCGGGCGGCTCCACAGCGACGAAGCCGAGCAGTTGGAGCAGGTGCGTGGAGACCATGTCCCGGAAGGCACCGGTCGACTCGTAGAACGCCGCGCGGCCCTCGATGGTGAGCTCCTCGGGGACGTCGACCTGCACGTAGCAGATGTGCCCGCGGTTCCAGACAGAGGCGAACAGGCCGTTCGCCAGGCGCAGGGCCAGGACGTTCTGCACGCCTTCCTTGCCGAGGAAGTGGTCGATGCGGAACACGCGTTCGTCGTCGAAGACCCTTGCGAGCAGCACGTTGAGCTCCCTCGCCGACGCGAGGTCCGAACCGAACGGCTTCTCAGCGACGATCTTCGACCGTTCGGCGAGCCCGACCCGTCCGAGCACCTCCACCATCGGCTTCATCGCGGTTGGCGGGACCGAGAGGTAGATCAACCGCTCGGCATCGTCTCCCAGTTCGCGCTCAGCTCGCCGGACCGCCTCGACCAGGTCGTCCGCGGTGTCGGCGGACGACGCCTGGAAGGACACCCGTCGCGCGAACTCGTCCCAGCCGTGGTCGATGTCGTCGACGCCGAAACGCTTCAGCGCGTCGCGGACCATCTCGAGGAACTGCTCGCGGCTGTCCAGAGCGTGCCGTCCGGACCCGATGATCCGGAAGTCCGTCGGCATCAGACCGGCCCTGAACAACCGGAACAGACCGGGGAAGAGCTTGCGGCGAGCGAGATCCCCTCGCGCGCCGAACAGGACCAGAACGTGCGGCGACATGCGGTCTTCCGACACTGAAGCGCCTCCCGTTCGCCGTGGACGTGGTCGGTTACCCCGAGGCGTGCAGAGCACAAACGTCAACAACGTGGTTCCAACGCAGAACTCGCGGTGCCCGAATGAGGGACTCGCGGTGCCGGACGTCGCCGCTTCCGCCTCGCGGGCGCTGGCCCACCAGAACCCCGGCCGCGCCAGATAGAACCCCGGTGGCCCGACCACCTCTCGCACCGGCACGTCGTCGAAGGTCACGTCCCCGGATGGCGCAGGACCCGCGGGTCGGTGAAGTCGACGTCCACCGGCCGCGCCTGCTCGTCGGCTCCCGGTGCGGCGACGAGCGCGCGGTCGAGCGAGTGCGCACCGGAGCGGAACCGCACGGTTCCGCAGTGCGACCCGCCTCGTGGAGGATCGCGACTGCGTCGGTGTGCCCTCGACGAGCCTGCCGAGCACGAGGTCGCGCCGTCCGGACTCCGCGAGGGCGGCCCGCCTGCGAGCGGTATCCCCCGCCGGGATCGGGCAGGTCGAGCTCGCCCTTCTCCAGCAGGGCGCGAACCTCCTCGGCCACGGTCTCCGCTGTCCTGTCGTGCACGCCAGATCACCACCACCGCGGTGATCGCAACCCGACGTCCACAGAGGACTCAGACCGGTCGCAGGCGCGTCCTCAGCGAGTCGGC
>DASYMV010000310.1:0-1584 GCA_036008865.1 Pseudonocardiaceae bacterium
CCTCCATGCTGATCGCCTCGTAGGCGTAGCCGGCCAAACGGGTCGCCCCGGCGGGGACCCTGCGTTCCCACAGCGCTCGCGACGCGGAGCCCACCATCGGCTCGGTGAACCCGACGGCGAACGTCAGGGCGACGAGCACGCCGACCGCGGTGCGGGACTCGACGGCCAGCACCGACAGGGTGACGAAGGCACTGAACAGCGCGATCGACGCGAGCAGCGGGCGGGTCGGACCAAGCCGGTCCATGAGGCGTCCCTGCACCACCGAGCCGGCCGCGACTCCCACCAGCGCTCCCGCCGAGACCAGGCCGGCCACGGCGAAGGAGCCCGTCTCCCGCTGCACGTAGAGCAGCATCGACAGACCGACCATCGCGATCGGCAACCGGGCCAGCAGGGACGCGACGACGGGGCCGCGCATTCCAGGTGTGGTCAGGGCGGCGCGGTAGTCGGCGAGACGGGCAGAGTGGGACACGTGTACCAGTATGCCTGACAATGGTACGCCCGTACCAGTCATTTCACGGTGTGATCAGTCACCGCGTCGAACAGTCAGAGCGAATGTCGTCGCGATTCGGCATCGGGATTGCGATGTCCGGGTGAATGGTGCAACGGAATCCCTGAACGACCCGTCCTCATGGGTGAAGGCGGTTGGGATTTGAGGGTGGTGTCGTGCGAAGGTTGTCGTCGGCATCACTTCGGGACGGCCGCCCGTGCCATCAACAACATCATCCGAACCGGTTCGGTCGATACCGGGACGGGGACGCTCTCTCTCCGGCGAACAAGGGTCGGGGCCTGAACAGTCGGAGATGAGAAGCGTGGTTCGTCGGGGGACGATCCGCGCAGCACGAGAGGACCGGAGCGCCGCGTCGGGGGCGGCGCCCGGTCCTCTCGTGCGTTCGCGGTTCTTCTAGCGGGCCCGGCGGGCCAGGCGCTCAGGGTCGAGGATCAGCACGCTCTTGCCCTCGAGGCGCAGCCAGCCGCGATGGGCGAAGTCGGCCAGCGCCTTGTTCACGGTCTCCCGTGAGGCGCCGACGAACTGAGCGATCTCTTCCTGCGTCAGGTCGTGAGTGACCCTCAGCAGGCCGGCCTCCTGGCTGCCGAATCGCTGTGCGAGCTGCAGCAGCGCCTTCGCCACACGGCCGGGCACGTCCGTGAAGATCAGGTCGGCCAGCATGGAGTTCGTCCGGCGCAGTCTCCGGGCGAGCGCCCGCAGCAACTGCTCCGCGATCTCCGGCCGGTTGGTGATCCACTGCCGTAGCGCCGGACGGTCCATGCTCACCGCGCGAACCTCGGTCACCGTGGTGGCGGTGGAAGTGCGCGGGCCGGGATCGAAGATCGACAGCTCACCGAACATGTCGGACGGGCCGAAGATGCCCAGCAGGTTCTCGCGACCGTCCGGCGACTTCCGGCCGATCTTCACCTTGCCCGACTGAATGATGTACAGCCGGTCCCCCGGTTCGCCTTCCGCGAAGATCACGTGGCCGCGCGGGAATTCAACGGACTCCAGCGTTTGCGCCAGTGCCTCCGCCGCAGCCGGTTCAACCCCCTGGAAGATGCCCGCGCGGGCCAGGGTCTCGTCCACCTCGTTCC
>DASYMV010000311.1:0-19848 GCA_036008865.1 Pseudonocardiaceae bacterium
CGGTTCGTCAGCGCCCTCGCGCTGGTGCACAGCCGCTTCTCGACCAACACCTTCCCGTCGTGGCCGCTGGCGCACCCGTTCCGGTACGTCGCCCACAACGGCGAGATCAACACCGTGCGCGGCAACCGCAACCGCATGCGCGCCCGCGAGGCGCTGCTGGAGTCGAAGCCGGTCCCCGGCGACCTCGCACGGCTGTTCCCCATCTGCGACCCGGACGGCTCGGACTCCGCCTCGTTCGACGAGGTCCTGGAACTGCTGCACCTCGGTGGTCGCAGCCTGCCGCACGCCGTGCTGATGATGATCCCGGAGGCGTGGGAGAACCACGTCGCGATGGACCCCAAGCGGCGCGCGTTCTACCAGTTCCACGCGAGCGTCATGGAGCCGTGGGACGGCCCGGCGTGCGTCACGTTCACCGACGGCTCGCTCGTCGGCGCGGTTCTCGACCGCAACGGCCTGCGCCCCGCGCGGTGGTGGCAGACCGCCGACGGTCGCGTGGTGCTCGCCAGCGAGACCGGTGTGCTCGACGTGCCCGCCGACGAGGTCGTCGCCAAGGGCCGCCTGCAGCCCGGCCGCATGTTCCTCGTGGACACCGTGGCCGGCCGCATCGTCGACGACGACGAGGTCAAGTCCGGCCTCGCCGACGAACTGCCCTACGAGGAGTGGCTGCACGCCGGCCTGCTCGATCTGGCCGATCTGCCCGACCGCGAGCACGTCATGCAGAGCCACGAGGCCGTCCTCCGCCGTCAGCTCACCTTCGGTTACACGGAGGAGGAGCTGCGGATCCTGCTGGGCCCGATGGCCGTCGGCAGCGCCGAGCCGCTCGGTTCGATGGGCACCGACACCCCGATCGCGGCCCTGTCGCAGCGTTCACGGCTGCTCTACGACTACTTCGCGCAGAACTTCGCACAGGTGACGAACCCTCCGCTGGACGCGATTCGCGAGGAGATCGTCACCTCGGTGTCGCGCATCATGGGGCCGGAGCAGAACCTGCTCGAGCCAGGGCCCGCGTCGTGCAGGCACATCCAGCTGGCGTACCCGGTCATCGACAACGACGAGCTGGCCAAGCTCATCCACGTCAACGACGACGGCGACCTCCCCGGTTTCGAGTGCGCCGTGCTGTCGGGGCTTTACGAAGTGGACGGTGGCGGCGGGGCGCTCGCGGCAGCCATCGAGCGCGTGCGCCGCGAGGCGTCCGAGGCCATCGCGGCCGGCGCCCGCACGTTGGTGCTGTCCGATCGCGACTCCGACCACCGCATGGCGCCGATCCCGTCGTTGCTGCTGGTCTCCGCGGTGCACCACCACTTGGTGCGCACCAAGGAGCGACTGCGCGTCGCGTTGGTCGTCGAGACGGGTGACGCCCGCGAGGTGCACCACGTCGCCGCGCTGCTGGGCTACGGCGCCGCCGCGGTCAACCCGTACCTGGCCTTCGAGACCATCGAGGACATGATCAGCCAGGGCGCCGTCTCCGGGCTGGAGCCCCGCACGGCGATCCGTCAGTACGTCACGGCCCTGGTCAAGGGCGTGCTGAAGATCATGTCCAAGATGGGCATCTCGACGGTCGGCGCCTACACCGCCGCGCAGGTCTTCGAGGCCGTCGGCCTGTCGTCCGAGCTGCTCGACGAGTACTTCACCGGCACGGTGTCCAAGCTCGGCGGAGCAGGGCTCGACGTGCTCGCCGAGGAGGTCGCGGTACGGCACCGCCGCGCGCACCCCGACAACCCCACCGACCGGGTGCACCGGCGCCTGGAGGTCGGCGGCGAGTACTCCTACCGCCGCGAGGGTGAGCTGCACCTGTTCACGCCGGAGACGGTCTTCCTGCTGCAGCACGCGAGCAAGACGCGCAAGCGGGAGGTCTACGAGCGCTACACCAACGAGGTGGAGACCCTCGCCAGGCAGGGCGGCACGCTGCGCGGGCTGTTCAAGCTCCGCACGCAGACCCGCCAGCCGGTGCCGATCGACGAGGTCGAGCCGGTCAGCTCGATCGTCAAGCGCTTCAACACCGGTGCGATGTCGTACGGCTCGATCTCGGCCGAGGCGCACGAGACCCTCGCCATCGCGATGAACCGGCTCGGAGGCCGGTCCAACACCGGTGAGGGCGGCGAGGACCGCGAGAGGCTCCACGACCCGCAGCGGCGCTCCGCGGTCAAGCAGGTCGCGAGCGGCCGCTTCGGTGTGACGAGCGAGTACCTGGTCAACTCGACCGACATCCAGATCAAGATGGCGCAGGGCGCGAAGCCGGGCGAGGGTGGTCAGCTGCCGGGGTTCAAGGTGTACCCGTGGATCGCGCGCACCCGGCATTCCACGCCGGGCGTCGGTCTCATCTCGCCGCCGCCGCACCACGACATCTACTCGATCGAGGATCTCGCGCAGCTGATCCACGACCTGAAGAACGCCAACGAGCAGGCCCGCGTCCACGTGAAGCTGGTCAGCGAGGTCGGCGTCGGAACGGTCGCGGCGGGCGTGGCGAAGGCGCACGCCGACGTCGTGCTGATCTCCGGTCACGACGGCGGCACCGGCGCCTCCCCGCTGAACTCGCTCAAGCACGCGGGCACACCGTGGGAGATCGGGCTCGCGGAGACGCAGCAGACGTTGCTGCTCAACGGTTTGCGCGATCGCATCACCGTGCAGGTCGACGGCGGGTTGCGCACCGGCCGTGACGTCGTCGTCGCCGCGCTCCTCGGCGCGGAGGAGTTCGGTTTCGCCACCGCCCCGCTGATCGTCGCGGGCTGCGTGATGATGCGCGTTTGCCACCTGGACACCTGTCCGGTCGGCGTCGCAACGCAGAACCCCGTGCTGCGCGAGCGGTACACCGGACAGGCCGACCACGTCGTGAACTTCTTCGAGTTCGTCGCTCAGGAAGTGCGGGAGCACCTGGCAGCGCTCGGTTTCCGCACCATCGACGAGGCCGTCGGCCACGCGGAGCTGCTCGACACAGACGAGGCGATCCACCACTGGAAGGCGGACGGTCTCGACCTGACGCCGGTCTTCGAGCAGCTGGAAACCCCGTACCGGACCGCGAAGCGCCGGGTCCGCGAGCAGAACCACGGCCTGGAGCACGCGCTCGATCGCACGCTCCTGCAGCTCGCCGAAGCGGCGCTCGAGGATGCGCATCCGGTGCGCCTGGAGCTGCCCGTGCGCAACGTGAACCGCACGGTCGGCACGCTGCTCGGCGCGGAGGTGACGCGTCGCTTCGGAGGTGACGGCCTGCCGGACGACACGATCCACGTGAAGCTCAACGGCTCCGCGGGCCAGTCGCTCGGCGCGTTCCTGCCCGCGGGCATCACGCTCGAGATGGTGGGCGACGCCAACGACTACGTCGGCAAGGGGCTGTCCGGTGGCCGGATCATCGTGCGCCCGCACGAGGACTCGAAGTTCGCCGCCGAGCAGCAGGTGATCGCGGGCAACGTGATCGGCTACGGCGCCACCGGGGGCGAGATCTTCCTGCGTGGATGCGTCGGCGAGCGGTTCTGCGTGCGCAACTCCGGGGCCGTCGCGGTCGCGGAGGGAGTCGGCGACCACGCGTTCGAGTACATGACCGGCGGACGTGCGGTCGTGCTCGGCTCCACCGGGCGCAACCTCGCCGCCGGCATGTCCGGTGGCATCGGCTACGTGCTCGACCTCGACCCGGCGTCGGTGAACCAGGCGATGGTCGAGCTCCAGCGGCCGAGCGCCGAGGACCTCCGCTGGCTCAAGGAGATCGTCGAGCGGCACCACCAGCTCACCGGTTCCGCCGTGGCGGCATCGCTGCTCGGCGACTGGACACGAAGGTCCGCGGCGTTCACCAAGGTGATGCCCGGCGATTACCAGCGCGTGCTCGAAGCGATGAGGCTCGCTCGCGCGGAAGGCAGGGACGTGGACCGCGCGATCATGGAGGCGTCTCGTGGCTGACCCCCGCGGCTTTCTGAAGAACACGAGGGCGGACGCGAAGAAGCGGCCGACCGCCGAGCGGCTCGGTGACTGGCGCGAGGTCTACCTCGACCTGGAGCCGGAGGTCCGCGAGGAGCAGGTCCGGACCCAGGCCAGCCGGTGCATGGACTGCGGCATCCCGTTCTGCCACTCCGGAACGGCAGGTTGCCCGCTGGGCAACCTGATCCCCGAGTGGAACGAACTGGTCCGTCGCGGTGACTGGACCCTGGCCAGCGAGCGGCTGCACGCGACCAACAACTTCCCCGAGTTCACCGGGCGGTTGTGTCCGGCGCCGTGCGAGGCGGCCTGCGTGCTGGCCATCACGCCCGACGCCGGTGGAGCGGTCGCGATCAAGCGCGTCGAGCAGACCATCGCGGACGTCTCGTGGGACAACGGCCTCGTGAAGCCGAGCCAGGCGACGGTGTCGTCGGGCAAGCGCGTCGCCGTCGTGGGCTCCGGTCCCGCCGGCCTCGCCGCCGCCCAGCAGCTCACCAGGGCAGGTCACGAGGTCACCGTGTACGAGCGGGACGACCGGCTCGGTGGACTCCTGCGCTACGGCATCCCCGAGTTCAAGATGGAGAAGAAGGTCCTCGATCGGCGTCTGGCGCAGCTCCGCAAGGAGGGCACCAAGTTCGTGACCGGGTGCGAGGTCGGCGTGGACCTCACCGTCGAGCAGCTGCGCGAGCGGTTCGACGCGGTGGTGCTCGCCGTCGGTGCGCTGCGCGGCCGCGACGACACGACCACGCCCGGCCGTGAGCTCCGCGGCGTCCACCTGGCGATGGAGCACCTCGTGCCGGCCAACCGGTCGTGCGAGGGCGACGGCCCGACGTCGATCGACGCCAAGGGCAAGCACGTGATCATCATCGGTGGCGGCGACACCGGAGCGGACTGCTACGGCACGGCGACCCGTCAGGGTGCGGCGAGCGTGACGCAGCTCGACCAGTACCCGCAGCCTCCGTCGCAGCGCGACGACGAGCGCTCGCCGTGGCCGGTGTGGCCGTGGATCCTGCGCACCTACCCGGCGCACGAGGAGTCGGGCGAGCGGCGCTTCGCCGTTGCGGTCGAACGGTTCGTGGGTGACGAGGACGGCAACGTCAAGGCGATCGAGCTGCGCAAGGTCCGCGTCGAGAAGGACCCGGCGACCGGCAAGCGCACGGTCGTGCCGATGTCCGAGGAGGTCGAGATCCTGCCGGCGGACATGGTGCTGCTGGCCATCGGTTTCGAGGGCGTGGAGCACATGCCGCTGCTCGACGGGCTCGGCGTGCCCCTCACCCGGCGCGGCACGATCGCGTGCGGCTCGGACTGGCAGACCGAGGCACCCGGCGTGTTCGTCTGCGGTGACGCGCATCGCGGCGCCTCGCTGGTGGTGTGGGCCATCGCCGAAGGCCGTTCGGTCGCGAACGCCGTGGACAGCTTCCTGACCGGGTCGTCGGACCTGCCCTCGCCGGTGATCCCGAACATGCTCCCGCTGGCCGTGGTCTGACGGACGGGTGATCCCGGGCCCGCAACGCGACAACGACGTCGCGTTGCGGGCCTTCGTCGTCGGTCCGGCCCTCTGGTGTGCGGGTCTGCGAGTACTGCGTTCTCGCGATCAACAGGCCGCTGACCGCCGCCGACGCGACCCGCGGCCGGGCGGCCATCCGCGAGGCTTGAGGTGGGACGAGGAAAACGTCAGGTCCGCCTCGTATCCTGGCCGCCGTGGGATTCACCGGATTCGGCGAGTACGCCGTGGACTTCTTCGACGGCTTGGTGGTCGACAACTCCAAGGCCTACTGGGACGACAACCGCGAGGTCTACCAGCGCGACGTGCGCGCACCGATGGAGACGCTGCTCGCGCAGCTGGAACCGGAATTCGGTGCCGGCAAGGTGTTCCGGCCGTATCGCGACGTGCGGTTCAGCAAGGACAAGACGCCGTACAAGACGCACTGCGGCGGCGTGGTCGAGACCGGTCGCGGGGGCGGTGCCTACTACGTGGAGGTGAGCTCTGCCGGGCTGCGGGTCGGTGGTGGCTCCTTCCACATGGCGTCCGACCAGCTCTCGAGGTACCGCACGTCGGTGGACGACGACCGCCGCGGCAAGGAGCTGGAGAAGATCCTCGCCAAGCTGGTGAGGCAGGGCTGGCAGGTCCACGGCGACCAGCTCAAGAGCAAGCCGCGCGGCTACGACGCCGACCACCCGAGGATCGACCTGCTGCGCCACCGCTCCCTCTACGTCATGCGGGTCTGGGAGCCGGACGACGCGCTGCACGAGCCGCAGTGCGGCGACCGGGTCCGCACGTCCTGGCGTCAGCTCAAGGACTTCAACGACTGGTGCGCCGATCACGTCGGCGTGAGCGAGAAGCGCTTCTGAACCACACGAGCACCGCCAGGAACCCGAGACCGATGCCCGCCACGTCGGTCAACGCGTCGAGCACGTCGCCACTGCGGTGCAGCGGCACGATGAGCGCCTGCAGGACCTCGGAGAGCGCCGCGTACCCCACGAGCCCGCAGAGGAGCTGAGCGCGCGGCACACGGGCGTGGAACCCGGTCATCGCCAGCAGTGCGAACAGCAGCAGGTGGACGACCTTGTCGGTGCCGGGCGGTGCGGTCGGAACACCCGACTCCGGGGTGAACAGAACGAATACGCTGAGCAACACTGCGGTCACGAAAGGAAGGAATCTGCGGCGCACAGGCACGATTGTGCCTCCCGAGGAGAATTACCCATTGGTAGTTCGGGATCGTTCAAGCCACTCGGGATATCCTCTCGTACGTGAGTCGACGCGCGAAGATCGTCTGTACCCTTGGCCCCGCCACCGCCACCCCGGACAAGGTCCGCGAACTGGTAGCAGCCGGTATGGACGTGGCGAGGATGAACTTCAGCCACGGCAGCCATGCCGACCACAAGCAGGTCTACGACCTGGTGCGCAGCGCAGCGGACGAATCGGGCCGCGCAGTGGGCGTCCTGGCCGACCTGCAAGGCCCCAAGATCCGTCTCGGCCGTTTCGCGGCCGGTCCGGTCGAGTGGCGCACGGGTGACGTCGTCCGGATCACCGTCGAGGACGTCGCCGGCACTCACGACCGGGTCTCCACCACCTACAAGGGCCTCGCCCGAGACGCCAAGGTCGGTGACCGGCTGCTCGTGGACGACGGCAAGGTCGGCCTGGTCGTCACCGACGTCGAGGGCCCCGACGTGGTGGCCGAGGTCACCGAGGGCGGTCCGGTCAGCGACAACAAGGGTCTCTCGCTCCCCGGCATGGACGTGTCCGTGCCGGCGCTCTCCGAGAAGGACATCCAGGACCTGGAGTTCGCTCTGGCTCTCGGCGTGGACTTCATCGCGCTGTCCTTCGTGCGCTCGCCCGCGGACATCGACCTGGTGCACCAGGTGATGGACCGGGTCGGCAAGGGGCGGCTGCCGGTGGTTGCGAAGCTGGAGAAGCCCGAGGCGGTGGACAACCTCGAAGCGATCGTGCTGGCCTTCGACGGTGTCATGGTCGCCCGCGGTGACCTCGGCGTGGAGCTTCCGCTGGAGTACGTGCCGCTCGTGCAGAAGCGGGCGATCCAGATCGCCCGCGAGAACGCCAAGCCGGTCATCGTGGCCACCCAGATGCTCGACTCGATGATCAACAACTCCCGGCCGACCAGGGCCGAGACCTCGGACGTGGCGAACGCCGTGCTCGACGGCGCCGACGCGCTGATGCTCTCCGGTGAGACGAGCGTCGGCCGCTACCCCATCGAGTCCGTCAGGACCATGAGCCGCATCATCGTCGCGGTCGAGACCGAATCCACGGTGGTGCCGCCGCTGACCCACGTGCCGCGCACGAAGCGGGGCGTCATCTCCTACGCCGCCCGCGACATCGGAGAGCGCCTCAACGCCAAGGCGCTGGTCGCGTTCACCCAGTCCGGCGACACCGTGCGGCGGCTCGCCCGCCTGCACACACCGCTGCCGCTGCTCGCGTTCACGCCCGAGCAGGACGTCCGCAGTCAGCTTGCTCTCACCTGGGGCACCGAAACGTTCTTGGTGCCTAAGGTGGAGACGACCGACCAGATGGTGCAGCAGGTGGACACGTCCATGTTGTCCATCGGCCGGTACCAGCCGGGTGACCTCGTCGTGATCGTTGCAGGCTCGCCCCCTGGCACCGTCGGTTCGACCAACCTCATCCGGGTCCACCGCCTCGGAGAGGACGACCACGCCTGACGGGAGGCCCCCGGCGGGCCACCCGAAGGAGTTCAACGTGACACAGGCTGCCCGCGACGCGGCTGCCGATCCAGCGGCACACACGACGCCTGACGTGCCGCTCGACGGCAACGGCATCCCGCACGGGCAGCCTGTGCTCGACCGGCTCGTGTCGCTGCTCGACCTCGAGCGGATCGAGGAGAACATCTTCCGCGGGGTGAGCCCCGCGGAGTCGCCCGTGCGGGTCTTCGGGGGTCAGGTCGCCGGTCAGGCGCTCGTCGCGGCCGGGCGGACCGTGCCGTCGGATCGGCGGGTGCACTCCCTGCACTCGTACTTCATCCGCGGTGGCGACCCGCGCGTCCCGATCGTCTACGAGGTGGACCGGACCCGTGACGGCCGGTCCTTCACCACCCGGCGGGTCACCGCCGTGCAGCACGGCAAAGCGATCTTCACGTTGTCCGCCTCGTTCCAGGTCGACGAACCGGGCCTCGACCACGCCGAGCCGATGCCCGACGTGCCGGATCCCGAGTTGCTGCCGACCTACGCGGAGAGCGTGAAGGGCTACGTCGACAAGATCGGCATGGCGCAGATGCCACGCCCGATCGACGTTCGCTACGTGACCGAACCTCCGTGGGTGACCAGGGAGGAGGGGCCGCACGAGCCGCGCAACCAGGTGTGGATGCGCGCGGACGGCAGCCTGCCCGACGACGACCTGCTGCACGTGTGCGTGCTCGCGTACGCCTCGGACATGACCTTGTTGGACGCGGTGCTGTCCAAGCACGGCGTGTACTGGGGAACGGACAAGGTCCTCGGTGCGAGCCTGGACCACGCCATGTGGTTCCACCGCCGGTTCCGCGCCGACGAGTGGTTCCTCTACGACTGCGTCTCGCCCAGCGCCTCAGGAGCGCGTGGACTGGCCACCGGCCGGTTCTTCTCCCGCGACGGCCAGCTCGTGGCCACCGTGGTGCAGGAAGGCCTGCTCCGGGTTCTGGACTGATTCGCGGTCAGACGGCGTCGGCGGCGGCGCGCAGGCCGTCCCACAGCGCGCGGACGTGGCGCTCCTCGGTACCGACCGAGCCGATGGCCACCCGGATCACGAACTTCCCGTTGATCGTGGTGTGGGTGAGGAACGCGCGGCCTTCGGCGTTGATCCGGTCCATGACCGCCCGCGTCGCCGCGTCGCCCGCCCGCAGCCGCAGGCAGACGAGTGCCAGGGAGCGGGGCACTGCGAGCTCGAATCGCTCGTCGCCGGCGATCCACGACTCCAGCCGCGAGGCCAGCTCGACGTGGCCGCGCAGGTGGTCCCGCAGCCCGGCAAGGCCGTACCAGCGCAGCACGGTCCACAGCTTCAACGCGCGGAAGCGCCTGCCCAGCGGGATCTGCCAGTCCCGGTAGTCCACGACGGCGCCGGACTCGGACGCGGCGTTGCGCAGGTAGTCCGGCAGGATCGACAGGGCGTCCACCAGCGTGCCGGGGTGCCGGGTCCAGAACAGGCAGCAGTCGAAGGCCGTGAGCAGCCACTTGTGGGCGTTGCTGCTGTAGGAGTCGGCGAGTTCCACACCGTCGAACAGGTGCCGCCACTCCGGGCACAACGCGGCCGACCCGGCCCACGCGGCGTCGACGTGCAGCCAGATCCCGTACCGAGCGCAGATTTCGGCGATCCGCCGCACCGGGTCCACCGCACCGGTACCGGTGGTACCGATGGTCGCGCAGACCATGACCGGACGTCGACCGGCGTCCACGTCGGACCGGATCAGCTCCTCGAGCGCCTCCGCCGACATCTCCAGCGTGTCGGGGACGACGTCGACCGAACGCAAGGACTCCTCTCCGAGCCCGGCCATCCGGGCCGCCTTCGCGAGCGACGAGTGCGTCTGGGACGACACGTAGACCGTCTCGGAGGAGTCCACCCCCGACTCCCGCCACTTGCCGCCGGAGGATCGGTGCAGAGCGGCGAGAAGGGCGACCAGCGCAGCCGAGGACGCGGTGTCCTGGATGACACCACCGCCGAGGAACGCCTCGGGCAGTCCCATCGCGACGGCGAGCTGGTCGAGCAACGCCTGCTCGAGCTCCGTGCACGCCGGTGAGGTGGACCACAGCATCCCCTGCACGCCCAGGCCCGTCGACAGAAGATCACCGAGCACGGACGGCAGCGACGCGTTGGCAGGGAAGTAGGCGAAGAACGACGGGTGCTGCCAATGCGTCGTCGCAGGCAGCACGATCCTGTCGAGATCGGACAGCACGCCGTCGAACCCGCTGCCCTGCTCGGGGAGTTCCGCCGGGAGCTGCGAACGAACCCAGCCCGGCTCGACCTGCGAGCGCACCGGGAACTGCTCGATCCGCTCCCGGTAGTCGGCGATCCAGTCGACCACTTCGTGGCCGATGCGGCGGAACTCCTCTGGCGTCATGCCGTCAAATTAGCCGCGTGGCCTGTCAGATCGTCAACCAGATCAGCGAGCCGAGGCCGCCGACGATGCAGTAGATCGCGAACGGCACGAGCGTGCGCGTCTCGAAGTACGAGGTCAGGAAGCGCACGGAGACGTAGGACGCGACCCCGGCGACCAGGCTGCCCACCATGGCCGGCCCCAGCACGCCCTGTGCTTCGGGCTTGAACAGTTCCGGCATCTTGAGCAGGCCCGCAGCCAGGATCACAGGGGTGGCCAGGAGGAAGGCGAACCGTGCTGCGTCCTCGTGACGCAGTCCCTTCAGCAGGCCCGCGACGATCGTGATGCCGGAGCGGCTGATGCCGGGGAACAGGGCGAGGATCTGGGCGGCGCCGACCGCGAGAGCGTCGACGATGCTCAGGCGGGCGAGCCTGCGGTCGGTGGCCTGCTCCACGGCGACCGCTGAGAGCGGTGTGGTCTCCTCGAGCGACATCACGATCGTCGCCTCGGGATCGTTCTTCCTGCCAGGCGGTTCCTTGCGGTCGCGCAGCTTCTCGGACGCGTAGAGCACGATTCCGTTGACGGCCAGGAAGATCGCGGCGGGAATCGGCTTGCCGAGGTGCGTGCGCAGGGTGTGCTCCAGCGCCAGACCCGCGATGCCGACCGGAATGGTGCCCACGATGAGCAACCAGCCGAGCCGCTCGTCCGGCGTGTCGATGCGGCGGTGCTTGATCGAGGTGATCAGGCCGCCGATCACCCGCACCCAGTCGCGCCAGAAGAACAGCACGAGCGCGAGCGCGGTCGCCACGTGCATCGCCACGAGCACGGCCAAGTAGGGCGATCCCTCGGCGCTGATGTCGAGGTCCTGGCCCCACTTCCCGCCGATCAACGCGGGCAGCAGGACGCTGTGTCCCAGACTGGAGACGGGGAAGAGTTCGCTGACGCCTTGCAGGAGGCCGACGACGATGGCCTCGGGGTAGGTCAGATCCGCCACGGTGGCCTTCCGGTAGGGCTGCAGGAACTGGCCGGTTCAGCGCCGGGTGACGACTCGACGCTTCTGCAGAACAGCCGACGCCCGTGAACCCTAGATGCACCTGACGCATCGGTTTCAAGCCGATCCCTTGTGCCGCAACGGTTTGCACCGCTCTGGCGGGTCTGCACGATTCGTCCGTGATCGCGGTCTCAGTCGCCGGCCTTCCGGCGGCGATGGGTCGGACGCATGTCGGCAGGCGGTGTCAGCGCGCGGGTCTCGACCCGTTCGAGCACCACCGAGCTCGTCGGGTTGCGCACCTCAGTGCGCGAGGCGAGCTTGTCGAGCAGGAACGCCTGCAGGTGCTTGCTGTCGGCGACCGCGATGTGGATCAGGAAGTCGGCCTGGCCGCTGACGTGGAACAGCGACCGGGTCTCCGGCTGCGCCATCACGAACCGGCGGAACGCCGCCACCACCGGCCTGGTGTGCGGACGAACGTTGACCGACACGACGGCCTCGAGCGGAAGGCCGGTCGCGGTCGGGTCCACCACCGCGTGAAAGCCCGTGATGACATCGAGTTCACGAAGTCTGCGCACCCGTTGCAGGCAGCTGGACGGTGCGAGTCCGACGCGTTCCGCGAGGGTGCGGTTGGGCAGCGTCGCGTCGTTCTGCAACTCTTCGAGGATCCGCCAGTCAACCGAATCCAGTTCGGCCTTTTCACTCACAGCCGAACACAATACTGAGGAGCTGGCGAGCATCCGAACCTCTGATCGAGAATCCGGTCGTGCACATCGCTTGGACCTCGTTCCTGGTCGCCCTCGTGGTCGTCATGATCGTTCCTGGCCCGGACTTCGTCCTGATCACCCGCAACGCGGTGCGGAGTGTGAGACTCGGTGCGCTGACCGCGGCCGGCGTGGTGTGTGGCCTGCTGGTGCACGCCACGCTCGCCACCCTGGGTCTGTCCGCGCTGGTGGCAGCCGCTCCGGCAGCGCTGCTCGCGGTCAAGGCGGTGGGTGCGCTCTACCTCGCCCACATCGGCGTGATGACGCTGCGCGCCTCGCGGAACGGCACGGTCGCGGAGGTGCCGGAAGTGCGCTCGGAGCGTTCGGTCTTCCTGCGCGGTGTGCTGTGCGATCTGCTCAACCCGAAGGTGATGCTGACCTTCCTCAGCCTGATGCCTCAGGCGATGGACCCGAAGGCACCGCCGCTGCCGCAGGCGCTGATGCTGTCCAGCGCGACCTTGGGCATGTTCGCGGCGTTCTGGATCGCCGTCGTTCCCCTCGCGGGACAGTTGGCCGTCCTGCTCTCGCGCCCGAAGGCGCGCAAGGTCTTCGAACGGTGCTGCGGTGCCGCGCTGATCGGGATGGCCGCTTCGGTGCTCGCGGTCTGATCGGATGCCGGTTCACGGTCGGCTCTTCGCGCTGACCGAAGCGCGGACACTCGCGCTCAGCCCGGCGAAAAGGCAGGCTTGGGTGATGACTACCGAAGCCACCGCGCAGATCGCGGTCACCGGCCTGGCCACCATGGGCGCCAACCTCGCCAGGAACCTGGCCCGGCACGGCTACCGGGTCGGTGTGCACAACCGGACGTCTTCACGCACCAAGCTCCTGGTGGAGAAGTTCGGGGGCGAGGGCACGTTCGTGCCGGCGGAGACCCTCGAGGACCTCGTCGCGAGCCTGGAACGGCCTCGCAAGATCATCATCATGGTCAAGGCCGGGGCCTCGACCGACGCGGTCATCGACGAACTGGCCCCCTTGCTCGAACCGGGCGACATCCTCATCGACGGCGGCAACGCCCACTTCGAGGACACTCGTCGCCGTGAGGCGGCGTTGCGGGAGATGGACCTGCGCTTCATGGGCGTCGGGATCTCCGGCGGCGAGGAGGGCGCGCTGAACGGTCCCAGCATCATGCCCGGCGGCGCGAAGGAGGCCTACGAGCACGTCGGACCGATCCTGGAGGACATCGCCGCGAAGGTCGACGGTGAGCCGTGCTGCACCTACGTCGGCCCCGACGGCGCGGGGCACTTCGTGAAGATGGTGCACAACGGCATCGAGTACGCCGACATGCAGCTCATCGCGGAGTCCTACGACGTGCTGCTGCGCGTGGGCGGGCTCGTGCCCACGCAGATCGCCGACGTGTTCCGCAAGTGGAACCAGGGCGAGCTCGAGTCCTACCTGGTGGAGATCACCGCTGAGGTCCTCGACCAGTTCGACGAGGCCGCCGGTGTGCCGCTCGTGGAGGTCATCACCGACGAGGCGGAGCAGAAGGGCACGGGTCGCTGGACCGTGCAGGTGGCGCTCGAACTGGGCATTCCGGTCACGGGCATCGCGGAGGCGGTCTTCGCCCGGTCGCTGTCCTCGCGGGTCGACCAGCGCACCGCGATGCGGGCGGCCTACGGCGAGACGAACGTGTTCAGTTCCGGCTCGATCGTGGACGACGTGTTCATCGGCGACGTGAGCAGGTCGCTCTACGCCTCGAAGATCGTCGCCTACGCCCAGGGCTTCGACGAGATCCGCGCGGGCAGCGAGACCTACGAATGGAACATCGACCTGGCGGCGATGGCCAAGATCTGGCGCGGCGGATGCATCATCCGGGCTCGCCTGCTCGACCGCATCCGGCAGACGTTCGAGGAGAGCCCGGAGATCGCGACGCTCCTGGTCGACGAGAACTTCCGCGACTCGGTGAAGGGCGCGGAGCAGCCGTGGCGCCGCATCGTGACCGCGGCCGTCGAGGCCGGGGTACCGACGCCGGGCATGAGCTCCGCCCTCAACTACTACGACGCACTGCGCGCCCGGCGCCTGCCGACGGCCCTGATCCAGGGGTTGCGCGACTACTTCGGCGCGCACACCTACCGGCGTGACGACAAGGAGGGGGTCTTCCACACCCTGTGGTCGGAGGACCGCACGGAGATCGAGATCTAGGGGTTGCGCACTGAGACAGAATCATCACGTCCAGGTGATGACTGTCGCTGGGGGTGGCGCACGTGAAACGCTGGTTCGCCTTGATCGCGTTGCTGGTGCTGGTGTTCGGGCTGCCGGGAGGCGGGGCCGTCGCGCAGAACGGCAACGTGCTCGGCCGCGATCTGGACCGCCTGCTGGCCGACCCCCGCCTCGCCGGGGCGAGTGCCGGGCTCGTCGTGCGCGACGCCGACTCCGGTGAGCTGCTCTACACGCGCGCAGGTGCGGGCCGCATGGCTCCGGCGTCCAACGCCAAGCTGATCACCACGGCGACCGCGCTGGAGGTGCTCGGCGCCGACCACCGGTTGCACACCGACGTGCTCACCGACGGCCGGCGTCACGGCGGCTTCCTCGACGGGAACCTGTACCTGCGCGGTACCGGTGATCCCACGATGCTCGCCAAGGACTACCAAGGCCTCGCCGCGTCGCTCGCGACCGGTGGGGTCCGGGTGGTCCGCGGCTCGCTCGTCGCCGACGACACCTGGTTCGACGCCGAGCGCCTGGGCACCGGCTGGGCCTGGGACGACGAGCCGTACTACTACAGCGCGCAGATCTCGGCGCTGACCGTGTCGCCGGACACCGACTACGACGCGGGCTCGGTGATCGTGCGGGTGAAGCCGGCCGCGGCCGCTGGAGGACCGGCCCAGGTGGAACTGGACCCGCCGACGGACTACGTGAAGATCGACAGCACGGCCACCACCGGACCGGGGGACGGGATCTCCGTGGACCGGGAGCACGGCACCAACGTGATCCGGGTGCGCGGCACCATTCCCGTCGGCGCGCCCACGGTCACGGAGTTCATCGCGGTGTGGAACCCGACCGCGTTCGTCGCATCGATCTTTCGCAAGGCGCTGGCGGACAACGGCATCCGCGTGATCGGCGGCACCGAGTTCCGTGCGACCCCGCAGGACGCCCAGCAACTGGACTCCCGTCAGTCGATGCCGCTCGGCGAGCTGCTCGTGCCGCTGCTCAAGCTGAGCAACAACATGCACTCCGAGATGCTCGTGAAGTCGGCCGGTCGCAAGGAGTTCGGGGTGGGAAGCTGGGAAGCGGGCCTGCGTGCGTTGAACGCCAGGCTGCCGGGCCTCGGTGTCGACTCCGCTGCACTGCGACTCCACGACGGGTCCGGGCTGTCCAGAATGGATCTCGTGGCACCCGACCAGATCGTCGCGTTGCTCACCGCCGCGAAGGGCAAGCCGTGGTTCGACACCTGGTACCGCGCGCTTCCGATCGCGGGTGAGCCCGACCGGCTTCAGGGCGGAACGCTGCGCAACCGGATGCGGGGCACCGCCGCCCAGGGCAATGTGCACGCGAAGACCGGTTCACTCACCGGGGTGACGGCGCTCTCGGGCTACGTCACGTCCGCGGACGGACGGCACCTGGTGTTCTCCTTGATGCAGAACAGCTTCGTCTCCGGAGGTCCGACGGACATCGAGGACGCTGTCGCGGTCCGGCTCGCGAACCTCCGTGCCGGTCAGGGCGAACTCGTCGGCGCAAGGGCCGCCACGCCCGCGAGCACGGGGGCCGATCTGGAGTGCAGCTGGACCAAGTCCTGCTGACACGAACGGTGATCGTCGAATGTGATCATCGTGCGGGTGAGAGCACCAGGGCGTTCCGGGGGGACGAAACGCCCTGGTGACGGCTCAACGCGAGGCGGACACCCGCACCGGGTCCAGCCCGTTGCGGGCGGGGTCGACGAGGTAGACCCGCGCCTGCGAGATGTCGAAGTACATCCCGACGAGGTTCAGGGCACCGGCGTCCACGGCTTCGCGCACGCACGGGTAGCCGAGCAGGTTGTCGAGTTGCTGTGCCACGTTGACCACGCACAGCCGTTCGACCGACGGCAGTTCGGCGCAGTCCGGCGGGACCGGCTCGTGGAAGCGGATCAGGCTCGGCTCGGCGCTCCTGAGCCACGAGCGCAGGTGCGAGCCCCGCTTGGCGGAGCCGTTGACGAGCGCCTTCATCGCGCCGCAGTCGGAGTGACCGCACACCGCGATCGTCGACACGCCCAGCACTTCGACCGCGTACTCGACGGCCGCACCGACTGAGTCGTCCGCGCCGCTGACCGGCACCAGGTTGCCGATGTTGCGCACGCAGAAGAGGTCGCCCGGCCCGCTGGTGGTGATGAGGTTGGGCACGACGCGGGAGTCGGCGCAGGTGATGAACAGCTGTTGCGGCCGCTGTCCGCGTGCGGCGAGCTCGGCCAGGAACGGCCGCACCAGCGGGGCCGAGCGCCGCTCGAACTCGTGCATGCCCACGATCATCGGGTCTGCCGTGTCGGTGAGCTCGGTGCGCTGCCGGGGCAGCTCGACGGGCGACTCGGCGGGAATCTGAAGGCTCTGCCAGTGCGACCACGGCGCGAACCAGCGGGGCAGCGGTGACGGCGGCGTCTTGCGCAGACCAGGCCGCCCCTTCGTCGCGTGCGCGAACCACGTGTCGTGCACCTCGTCGACGTCGACCCGACCGCCGAGCCGTTGGTAGCCGGTGCGCCACTCGTCGATCGCCTCGAAGGCCGCGTGGTCGAGGAAGTCGATGTGCAGCTCCAGCACCACGTGGTGCCCGAGCGGGACGCGGCGCAGCTCGCGGACCAGCCTGCCGACGCCCAGGAAGACCAGGGAGCCGCGGACCGCCACCCGCCAGTGGCCTGCATCCTGCTCGACCCGCACCGAGCTGTGCGTGAGCCGGTACAGCGACCGGAGCACCGCGACGGCCACGCCGAGCAACACGCCCTCGATCAGTCCGAGCACGACGACGCCGAGCACGGTCGTCACGTGGACGGAGAGCTCCCCATGACGCAGGAGGGTGCGCATCCGTTGCACGCTGACCAACCGAGCGCCGACGACGAGCAGCACGCCGGCGAGAGCGGCGAGCGGGATCAGCTCCAGCAGCCACGTCGCGGTCAGGACGAACACGGCGGTCCAAACCCCGTGCAGCACGGTGGAAGCCCGCGTCCGGGCACCCGCGGCGACGTTGGCCGAGCCGCGGACGATCCCGCCGCTGACCGGCAGACCGCCGAGCGCTCCCGAGATCGCGTTGGCCACGCCTTGCGCGACCAGCTCACGATCGAGGTCGGCGCGCCGCCCGTCGTGCAGCTTGTCCACAGCCACGGCCGAGAGCAGTGATTCCACGCTGGCGACGAGGGCGACGGTGAGCACGGCCGCGGCGACGCCCGCGACGCTTCCGGACGGCATGCGCGGGAACACGATCTGGCTCAGCGGATTTCCGGGCATGTCCAGAGTGGACACTTCGAGGTCGAAGGTGATCGCCACGGCCGTGGCGCAGAGCACGGCGACCAGCGGCGCGGGCACGAGAACCGAACCCGGCACCCGTGACCACAACAGCATCACGGCGACGGCCACCGCGCCTACGAGCACCGACGCGACGTGCGAGGCGGCGAGCTCACCAGGCAGCGCGCCCAGGTTGTCGAGCACGGAGCCGGAGGCGTGCCCTCCGAGCACCACGACGAGCTGGCCGGCCGCGATGCCCATGCCGATACCGGCGAGCATTCCGTGCACGACGGCGGGGGAGAGGGAGAGTGCGAGCCTGCCGACCTTGGCGATCCCCAGCAGCAGTTGCACCAGCCCGGCGGCGAGAGTGATGCCCGCGGTGGCGGCGAAGCCGTATTCCGCGATCAACCCGCCCATGACGACGATCAGGCCGGTGGCCGCGCCGCTGACCTGCAGCGGTGCGCCGCCCAGCAGGCCCGCGACCACGCCGCCCGCGACGGCGGCGATCAGGCCCGCGATCAGCGGCGCGCCAGTCGCTGCGGCGACGCCCAGTGACAGCGGCAACGCGATCAGCAGCACGACGAAGGAGGCGGGGAGGTCGTGGCGGACGAGGCCGTGCAACCTGCCCGGAGGTCCCGCGGTGGTGTGCTCGCCCGCGTGGGACCTGTTCGGGTGTGGACGGTTCATCGTGATGTCCTTCCGGCTTTCGGCAACACCGAGATGGCCCCGCGTCATGCGGTGGCCCGTGTGATCGGAATGGGAACTAGCGCGGCCCTGACGGAGGGATGCCGCGTTGCGCGGACAGCGAGATGTGCCGCCTGAGGGGTCCGAGCACCGGCTCGGCCCCGGTGCGGTGATGGGGTGTCTCCACAAGGCACCTCCGTGTCGGCACGTCGGGTTGTGTCCGCGTCGGGACGTGTCGGCACCGCCGGGTTCTTCCGGCCCGCGTCGACATCCATGATGGCGGTGAACTCGCCGCGCTGACTACGAAGTTCAACCGGTCGTGTCGATCATCAACCGCTCATCACCCCTGGTGGAGACCCTGAACGTGAACAACCGCGGCGGAACCGGCTTCGGTCGGGGGTGCGAAGCGGATTCCGCCGCGGCGTGGCCGGAGACGCGGGTGGGGGGCTTGATCCGGAGATGAGCGTCGTCCGGCGAGAGCGAGCTTCTTCCGCTCGTTCGAAGGGCGTGGGCGATCAGCCCACGCTGCGGAGGAGTTTGTGCCTGCTGTGGTCGCTCTGACCGACCACGGTCAGGCAGAGCTGCGCGCTCAGGTAGGCGCGGCAGGGCGCGGGCAGGCGCCTGCTCCATCGTCGCGTGCGACACGTGGGGCAGCGACCGTGCTCGTCGGGCTGGTGCTCGTCGAGGAGCGTCATGAGGGCTGCGACCACTCGCGGGAGTTCGGACCGGGCGAGTTCCACGGCGGCCTCGTCGTCAGCCTCAGCTGCGAGCCGGACCAGAGTGGCGAGGTGTTCGTTCAGCGACTTGTCGAGTTGGCTGAAAACCGTCACGGCCATCCGGTCAGCAACCCATCGCGGAATCGGTGCGGACAACGATGCCGGGAGGTGAGATCACCGGGAACCGGCCGTGCTGATCCCCACCGGCGGCGTCGCGGCATCGTCCCGTGGCGCTGGCCATCGCGTTTCCTCCAGAAGCTCCCGCCCGACCGCGTCAGGATCGCGGTGCGTTCCAGCAGCCTGCGGCTGCCGCACGGCGATCTGCAAGGTGCAGTACACGAATGGATGACTTCTCTTTGCTCAGTTGTCGCCTGCTCGCAACATCTTTGCCGGCCGACGCCGAGTCCCTGCCGACGAGGCGGCGTTGCCCCGGCTGGTCGGGGGCGGCGGTCATGCGCCAACAGATGCGGGGCCTCCTCGACGCCAGGGGCTGAGCCCCGTTCGTGGGTGCCGTCACGAGCGGTGACTTCGACCTCACCGGCTGAACTCGCGGACGGAGCCGAGCACCGCGGTCGGATGCCCCTTACTCATCCGCGGGTGTTGCGGACGCGCGTGGGGGTAAGGGGTTCGCAGGGGGACCATGCGTGATCTTCCGATGTAGGGGGCAGCACCTCAGGACAACTCTCGGTGTCGACAGAACGAGGACGACAGCGGGAGTGGGAATGATGGAGTGGACCCCCGAAGCCATCAAGGCCGAGGTCGACTACCGGCAACGCGCCCTGCGGGAGATGGCGCGGCACAGCAGGGCCCTGCGCCAGAACGCGGCGCCGAAGCGTTCCTGGTGGCAGCGGCTGA
>DASYMV010000312.1:0-5544 GCA_036008865.1 Pseudonocardiaceae bacterium
CATCTTGTCGATCTTCTCCTCCAGCGTGCCGATGCAGACGAACTTGCGCACCTGCACCCGCTGGCGCTGCCCGATCCGGAACGCGCGGTCCGTGGCCTGATCCTCCACGGCCGGATTCCACCACCGGTCGAGGTGGACGACGTGGTTGGCCGCGGTGAGGTTCAGGCCGGTGCCGCCCGCTTTCAGCGACAGCAGGAAGATCGACGGGCCGCCGGAGGACTGGAACCGCTCGACCATGGCGTCGCGCGCCCTCTTGCTCGTGCCGCCGTGCAGGAAGAGCACCTCGGTGTCGAACCGAGCGGCCAGGTGCGGCACCAGCATCGCACCGAACTCCGTGAACTGCGTGAAGCACAGCGCCTTGTCACCATCGGCCAGCACCTCTTCGAGAATCTCCTCCAGACGGGCGAGCTTTCCCGAACGCCCGGCGACGCGCGACCCGTCGCCGACCAGCTGGGCGGGATGGTTGCACACCTGCTTGAGCTTGGACATGGTCGACAGCACGAGCCCGCGCCGCTGCATGCCCTCGCTCTCCGCGATGCGGGCGAGCATGTCGTCGACCACGGCCTGGTACAGCGACGCCTGCTCCGCGGTGAGGTTGCACAACTGCTTCATCTCGACCTTGTCCGGCAGGTCGTCGATGATCTTCGGATCGGTCTTGAGGCGGCGCAGCACGAACGGCCCGGTGATCTTGCGCAGCCGCACGGCGGCGTCGGAGTCGTTGTGACGCTCCACCGGGACCGCGAAGCGAGCGCGGAAGGTGTGGATCGTGCCCAGCACGCCGGGGTTCGCGAAGTCCATGATGGACCACAGTTCGGCCAGCCGGTTCTCCACCGGTGTGCCGGTCAGCGCGATCCGTTGGCGTGCGGGGAGCAGGCGCACCGCCTGGGACTGGCGGGTGGCGCTGTTCTTGATGTTCTGGGCCTCGTCGAGCACGACCCGGTCCCACTCCACCTCCGCGAGCACGTCTGCGTCCCTGCTCGCCAGTGCGTAGGTGGTGATGACGAGATCGTGCTCCGCAACGGTGGCCCGCAGCTCGTCGCCGGTCAGGCGGTCACTGCCGTGGTGCACGTGCAACGACAGTTCGGGCGTGAACTTCGCGGCCTCGCGCTGCCAGTTGCCCACCACGGACATCGGGCAGATCAGCAGGGTCGGAGGACGCCGTCCACGGGCTCTGGTCAGCGCCTCGAGAGCGAGCAGTTGCACCGTCTTGCCGAGCCCCATGTCGTCGGCGAGGCACGCGCCGAGACCGAGACGGTCCAGGAACGCGAGCCACGCGAGACCACGCCGCTGGTACGGGCGCAACGTGGCGGTGAAGCTCTCCGGCGGCTCGACCGGCTCGAGGTGCTGCTCGGCCTGGCCGGACAGCAGGTCACCGAGCCAGCCGTCGGCGCTCACACCGGCCAGCGGCATCGGCAGGCTGTCGTCCTCGGGGTGCAACCCCGAGTGCAGGAGCACCTGCGCCGCGGTCATCTGGCCGCTGCCGCCGCGCTTGAGGAAGGCGAGGCCGGCGGCCAGCCGTCTCTGGTCGACGTGCACCCACTGCCCACGCATTCGGACGAGCGGCACCTTGGCCCGCGCGAGCTCCTCGAGCTCGGACCTGGTGAGCTTCTCGTCTCCGAGCGCCAGGTCCCAGTGGTAGTCCACGAGCACCTGCAGGCCCAGCTCGCTCTCCTTCGGCACGGTGCCGGCGGTGCCCCGGCTGGTCGCGGTGAGCTTCAGGCCGATCTGGGCCGACTGGCGCCACCACGACGGCAGCAGCACCCCGAATCCGGCCTGGTCGAGCAGTGCCGCGCGGGTCAGGAAGTCGTAGGCGCCCGCGGCGTCGAGTTCCAGCCCCACGGGCTGTGGCGTGCGCAGCGCGTCGTCCAGTTCGGGGTAGAGCCTGCTGGCCTTGCCGAGGTCCGCGAGCAGCAGGTCCTGCGGCTGGGAGACCCAACGGCGCAGCACGCGGTCCTCGTGGTGCCAGACCTGCTCGGCGGGGACCAGCACGCTGGGGTCGTCGACGGCCTGCAGCAGGAACTCCAACCGCCAGCAGTCCTCGTCCGGTGCGATCTGCTCAGGAGAGCTGAGCCGGAAGCACGTGCGCACCGCGTTGTCCTGCGTCCCGCTGGCGTGCCAGGTGTCGAGCTCCTCCCGCAACTGCGCGAGCTGCCCGTCGTCGGCCTTGAACCCGGGGTCTCCGACGAGCGCCTCCAGCCAGGCCTCAACGCTTGCGCTCGCCGCAGCGGTACGCCCTCGCCGCGGCGGCGTGAGCCGCAGAGGTTGCGTGAACGAGCGGCGCACCTCGTTGTCCACCACCGTGTTCAGCGCGCTGCGCAGGAGGTCGGCGGGGTCGGTGTCCGCGTCGGCGGCACGCCAGGCAGGAGGCATGGCGTCGCGCAGCGCGGCGAAGCGCGCCGAGTCCACTCCGGACAGTGCGGGGATCCACAGCGCGGTGGAGGTGTCGGAGTGCACGGACGGCAGCACCCGGCCACGCTTGACCAGTTCCTCCGCGAAGCGCACCACGTCGCCGAGATAGCGCGCTGACGCACCGGTGCGGAGATCGGAACGATCGTCCACTCCGGACGCAACGGTGATCACCGGCACCAGCCACGGGCGAAGCTTCAGCGCACCGCGTGGCGCCTGCCCGGCGGTCAGAGGATCACGCACCAGCTCCGGCGACGCCGCCGGCCCGGCGGTGTAGGACGGCAGCATGAGGACCTGGGTCTCCACCTCACCGTCGACGAGGTCGGCGAGCACGTCGGCGTTCACCGCGAACGGGTGCGGTTGGACGCCGCGCCCGGAGGCGCGCGACGGCAGGCCGGAGTCCTCAGCCCAGTAAGCCGGACGACCCTCGGCCGTGCACACCCCGTGCAGCACCAACACGGGTCGAACTTAGTCGGGCAGGCACATCTCGCGCCGAGAGGCGGTGGTCTCGAAGCGTTCGAGGCTCGCCTGCCGGCTGGTCGGCACGGCCTCGAGCGTGGCGCGCACCAGTGCCACCACAGCACCCTCGCCGCCGCGCGCGAGTCGAGGACGCGGACGTCGAGGTCATTCAGCTCTTGTCATTCCTGAGCGGGGACGACGTCGTGAGGGTCGCCCGATTCCGCGCGCCGGTCACCATCCATCACAGCGGCATGGAACGGGTCGAGGCCTCCTGGAGGACGGCACAACAACTCGTGAAACGTCAGCAGGTCTACGGCCGCACGACCGGCCTGGCGTCGCCGACGCACTCGCCGAAACCGGCCTCACCCTCATCGGCGAGTGCTTCTGGCTCGGCTCGACGCCGAGTCCCGAGCCGATCGTGATGGACTCCGGCGACGCACTGGCGTTGATCAGCAGCAACGCTCTGACCATCGGGATGGCAGGTCTGGCGTGGCACACCGCACGACAGCTGCTCCAAGCCACACACGTGGTGGCCGCGCTGTCGTTCCTCGCGGTGGACGGTTCCCACGAGGCCTACGCGGAGCGCGTGCACGCGGGACGGCCGCACTTCGGCCAGGTGAGCACGGCGGCGGAGATGCGGCGCCTGCTCGGTGCGCCGGTGCGCCGGCCCGCGCGCATCCAGGACCCGTTCGGCTACCGGTGCTTCCCGCAGATCCACGGCCCCGCGGTCGACGCGACGGCAGAACTCGGACGGGTGCTCGAGGAGCACTCGAGCTTCGCGTTCCAGTCGGCCCGCCAGTCCCTCGGATCGCTGACGGCGTTCCGCCTGGTGCTCGCCTGCGAGCTCGTCGCCGCGGTGCGCGCGCTGAGGATGCGTGACATCGCGCCGAACCCGGACACGCCGTTGTACGCGGCCCACGGGCTCTTGGCCTCCAAGCTCAACCCGGATGTCAGGGACCGGCAGCTCAGCCCGGACGTGGAACTCGCGGCTTCGCTGCTCGACGAGCTGTAGGCGTCACATCGGCAGCGGTACGTCCGGGATCGTCGCGCCCTTCGGCGGCGCGAACTGACCCGTGATCTGGGTGAAGGCGACGGTGAGCGGACCGGCAGAGGAGTCGACTTTGTCCACCAGCTCGATGATCCCGGAGAACGTGGCCCCGGCGGCGACGCTGCCCGGCCAGTTGCTCTGGGCGGCGGCCCCGTGGGTCCGCTGAGCGGAGTCGATCGCGATGATCGACGCGAGCGGCAGGTCCATCCGACCGGGGCTCGCGTTGGTCACCGACGTCGTCATCCTGACCAGTCCACCACTGAAGTCCACCCTGGTGATCTCGATGGTGATCATTCCGCGCTGCAGCTTCCACGAACCGCTCAAGGTTCTGGGCGCACTGTCGACACCGCTGACCAGTTGCTCCGGGGCCGCTGCGCCTGCTTGCGGCGCACTCGGATCGGCGGTGGCGAGCGTCGGCGTGTTCGTCGATTCCGACTGTCCGAACTGGATCGAGAGTGCGCCGACGCCGACGCGACCTGACGTGAAGCCCTGAACGATCCCCATCAGCACGAGCACGCCCACCACTACCAGGATGACCGTGAGGACCGCGCCATTTCCGCGGCGGCCTTCCTCTTCATCCATGAAGCCCTCCGCACAGCAAGTGATTTGGTGTAGGTGTGAATGCCCGAGCCCGCGACAGTGTTGAGGTTGATCACCACTTGAGTCAAGGCGGGGCACCCAGAAGTCACGATCAGTTCATTCATGATCACGGGCAGCGCACCGGATCGGGTAAAACCGAGTGTTCCTCACCAAAATTGTGAATCGCTCTCGCGATGCGTCCACATTCGATCAGCGCGGCTGGTGCGACTTCGATCCCGTGAGCACCGTGACACCGACACCGGCGAGACCGACCTGGAGCGCCAGTTCGATCCAGTCGATGCCCGCGGTGTTCGCCACCCCTAGGACGGTTGCGGCCGCGGTGCCGAGCAGAGCGGCGCCGACGCCCACGAGGATCGTCATCAGCATCGAGATCTGCTGTTTGCCCGGGACGACCAACCGCCCCAAGCCGCCGATGATCGCCCCGATCAACAGGGCCGAGATGATCCCGGTGATCTCCACGACCGGTCCCCTTTCGTTGCTGATGCAGGAGTTCTCGCATCAGCATCGGGGGATGACGTGCCCACCGGATCAGGCTTTCCCCTGAGCGTGTCCCTGATCCAGCCCCGGCACAGCTCAGGGGAGGGTCAGCAGACCCCCTTCATGGCCAGCACACGGTGCAGCGCTTCGTCGACCCTCGCCGACGTGAGCGCGCCCGACGTCAGTGCCCGCTGCAGCCTGTCGAGGACTTCCCCGATGCGCGCGCCGGAGGACCACAGTGCCATGTCCGCACCGGCGGACAACGCCTGCAGCACCGCGTCGGGGAGATCGGCTCGTTCGGTGACCGCTTTCATGGCACCCAGGTCATCGGTGATTGCCGGACCGGAAAACCCGATGTCCCCGTGCAGCAGGGCGTACGCGTGCGGGCTCAGCGTGGCAGGTGCTCCGTTGGTCAGTCCGGGCACGTCGAGATGACCGACCATCACTGCCGTGTCGCCGTACTGCCCGGAGTCCCGGTACGGCAGGAGGTCCTTGCTCCACAACTGTTCCAGCGGCGGCGTCGAGGCCGAACCGAGGTGCGTGTCGCCGGTCGC
>DASYMV010000313.1:0-12338 GCA_036008865.1 Pseudonocardiaceae bacterium
GCGCCCTGGCGCTCCCAACCACTCACGAGGCAGGTTCGGGGGGAACCCCGATGTGATCACGGTGTTCCCGGTGGTGCCCTGGGGACATGGCGACATTGCTGATGAAGGCCCTGGACGCCGCGTTCGGCCATCCCAAGGGCAAGGTGGGCGAGCTCGGTGGCCGACTGATGGCCAGGATGAACTCCGGCGTGGAGGCCCACATCATCGACGTGGCGCAGCTGCGGCCGGACGAGATCGTGCTGGTGGTCGGACCCGGCCCCGGTGTGGGGCTGCGGGCGGCGGGCACGCGGGCGCTGCGCGCGATCGGGGTGGACCCGTCAGAAGTGATGCTCACCGGGGCGCGCGAGCGGTGCGCAGAGCTCATCGCATCCGGTCGAGTGGCGCTTCAGAAGGGCACCGCCGAGCACACCTGTCAGCCGGACTCTTCGGTCGACGTCGTGATCTCGGTCAACAACATCCAGCTGTGGGGCGATCGGCCCGCGGCGTTCGCCGAGCTGCACCGGGTGCTCAAGCCGGGCGGACGGCTGCTGGTGTCGGTGCACCGTCTGATGCTCGACATCTCCGAGTACACGCTGATCGAGGAAGCCGAAGACGCCGGTTTTGCCGGCGTGCGCACGTCGGTGCAGCCGCACGGCAAGCTCATGCCTCCCGCGGTCCAGCTGTTCGCGAGCAGGTCAACACCGGACGTCGGCGCGTAGCGGGTGGTCCTTCGGGACCTGGACCAGGACGATCCGCAACCCGTCGGGATCGGCGATCCACATCTCGTCCAGCCCCCACGGCTCCCGGCGAGGTGGCCGGACGACGTGCTCGGCGAGGTCCTCGGCCGCAGCGTCGAGGTCGCGCACCTGCAGCCAGAGCTGGGTGGCCTCGGTGGGCGTGGTCTCGGCGCGGCCGGACACCTCCAGGAAGCCGTGACCGAGGAAGAACACCGTGCCGCCGGGGAACTCGCGGTAGATCGCCAGTCCGAGCACGTCCCGGTAGAACGCGGTGGCCCGCTGCGGATCGCGTGACCGGAGAAGAAGGCGGCTGCTCAAGACCTCCATGCAGGGCATCATGCCTCGGATGGACGCGATGTTCTTCCCGACGCCGGCGGACTTCCGGGCGTGGCTCGCAGAGCACCACGACTCGGAGACCGAGCTGTGGGTGGGCCTCCACAAGAAGGCCAGCGGGCGGCCCGGCATCACGTGGCCCGAGTCGGTGGACCAGGCGCTGTGCTACGGATGGATCGACGCCGTCCGCAAGAGCATCGACGCGGAGAGCTACAGGATTCGCTTCACCCGCCGCAAGCCCGGCAGCCACTGGAGCAAGGTCAACATCAAGCGGATCGGTGAGTTGATCGAGCAAGGGCTGGTGCAACCGGCCGGGTTGAAGGCGTTCGAGTCCCGCTCCGAGGGCAAGTCCGGCCGGGCGTCCTACGAGCAGGAGTCCGTGGAGTTCCCGCCCGAGTACCTGGCGGAGCTGAAGTCCGACGCCGCCGCGTGGACGTTCTTCTCCACGCAGGCACCGAGCTACCAGCGGACGGCGACGTGGTGGGTGATCAGCGCGAAACGGGAGGAGACGAGGCGCAAGCGCCTGGCCATCCTCGTCTCCGACTCCGCGAGCGGGTTGCGCATCAAGCCCCTGCGCCGCGACCAGGGCGCCTGAACGCGCCACGTCGCATTCGAACGGTCCCCACGGCCGGCGGGACGTCGCAGCACGAAACCCGTTGCCCACCGTCCACAAAAAGTGATATCACTTTGCTAGGCCGTAGGCCGGCCGTCGAATGTGGAGGGGTGGACATGAACGCATCTGTTGATGCGGGGGTTCGGATGCCGGCACCTGAGGTGCGCGAGCGGCCCGCACGGGAATTGCCCGGTGTGGCGATGTTCTTCGCGGGTCTCGTCGGGCTGATCGCGGCAGTGGCACTGGTGGTGGCCGACGCAGCGAGCGGCCACGGCGGACTCGTCCTGCTGAGCTTGCTTCTGGGCCTGGTCAGCGTGATCGTCCTGCGAGGACTCTTCACGGTCGCGCCCGGTGAGGCGAAGGTGGTGCAGTTCCTGGGCCGCTACACCGGCACCGTCCGCAAGGACGGACTGCGGTGGACCAACCCGTTCACGAGCCGGGTCAAGATCTCGACCAGGATCCGCAACCACGAGACCGCCGTGCTGAAGGTCAACGACGCGGACGGCAACCCGATCGAGATCGCGGCCGTGGTGGTGTGGCAGGTCGAGGACACGGCACGCGCGCTGTTCGAGGTCGACGACTTCGTCCGATTCGTCGGCATCCAGACCGACACCGCGGTGCGTCACATCGCGACCAGCTACCCGTACGACAACCACGACGAGGCCGGGCTGTCGCTGAGGGAGAACGCCGACGAGATCACCGAGACTCTGTCGATCGAGATCGCGGCCAGGGTCGAGTCGGCCGGGGTGAAGGTGATCGAGTCGCGTCTGACGCACCTGGCCTACGCGCCGGAGATCGCCCAGGCGATGCTCCAGCGCCAGCAGGCCGGCGCGGTGGTCGCGGCACGCCAGCGGATCGTGGAAGGCGCGGTGGGCATGGTCGAGCTCGCGCTCGGGCGGTTGGCGGAGAACGACGTCGTCGACCTGGACGAGGAGCGCAAGGCCGCGATGGTGTCGAACCTGCTCGTGGTGCTGTGCGGCGACCGCCCGACCCAGCCGGTCGTGAACACCGGATCCCTCTACCACTGAGGAACACGTGGCTGAACGCAAGAGCGTGCTGTTGCGGCTGGATCCGGCCGTGCACGACGCGCTGACCAGGTGGGCCGGCGACGAGCTGCGCAGCACGAACGCGCAGATCGAGTTCCTGCTGCGCCGCGCACTGGCGGAAGCCGGGAGGCTCCCCGGCGGGGCAGGCGGAATGCCCCGCCGGGGACGTCCGCGCAAGGACGAAGGTCCTTGACGGCACTGTCAACGTGGAACACATGGATGAGCTGCCGATAGCCGACGCCCACGCACTCGCAACCGCTGTCCGCGGCCTCGTGGACAACGCCAACCGCGTACTGGCCGACGGGTCGTCGTCGCAGTTGGTCAAGGTCTTGACCGAGCACCTCGGGTGCCCGTTGAGTCAGGTGCCCAACGTGACCTCCCGGTTCGAGGGCTGGGAGCACGTGAACGTGCACCGCGCGGTCGAGGCGTACCTGGCGGCGCACTCGCCGCGGGCCGAGTGGTTCGGCATCGCGGGCAACCGGATGCACCAGTCGCTCATCGACATGCTGACCACGGCCGCGCAGCACGGCGCCTACCAGCTCGGCGCGGTCGACTACGTCACCGTGGCCACAGGCCCGGACACCGCCACGGAGGTGGTGCAGTTCGGGCTCGTGGCCACGGTCGCGCCGGACGGAGGCCCGGTCGTTCTGGCGCTGCAGGGGCCGTCGGAGGACCGCGGCGAGATGCGGTGCGCGTTCCAGGTGCTCGCGGCCGACCGGGCGACCGCGACGCTCGTCCGAGCCGAGGTCGAGCGGCTGGCGCGGGAGCACGACCTGTTCCGCGGGAAGGCGCTCGCTTTCGGAGTCAGCGAACACAGGGGCAACCAGTTGCTCAGCTTTCTGCCGAGGCCCGTCCTGTCCGCACAGGACGTCGTCCTGCCCGGCGGTGTGCTGGAGTCGATCGAGCGTCACGTGGTGCGCTCCGCCCAGCAGAGCGATCGGCTGCGCGCGCACGGCCAGCACCTCAAACGCGGCCTGCTGCTCTACGGGCCGCCGGGCACCGGCAAGACGCACACCGTCCGCTACCTGATGGGACGTCTGGAGACCAGCACCGTCATCGTCCTGAGCGGCCTGGCCATGTTGCGCTACCTCCGCAACGCCACGGCGCTGGCGCGCAGGCTCGAACCCGCGGTGATCGTCGTGGAAGACGTGGACCTCGTCGCGCAGGACAGGCAGTTCACGCCGATGGGCAGCCCGCCGTTGTTCGAACTCCTCAACGAGATGGACGGCATCGGCTCCGAGGCCGACGTCACGTTCGTCCTCACCACCAACCGCGTCGACGTGATGGAGAAGGCGCTGGCCGAGCGCCCGGGTCGAGTCGATCTCGCCGTGGAGGTGCCGCTGCCGAACGCCGAGTGCCGGGAACGTCTGCTGCGGCTCTACGCCGCAGGCGCGGAGCTCGACCTGCCCGACGCCGGAGCGATCGTCGCGGCGAGCGAGGGCGTCACCGCTTCCTTCGTGAAGGAACTGGTGCGGCGAGCGCTGCTGATCGCTCTGGACGAGGAACCGGACGCGAACCGGGTGCGGCTGACGGAGTCGACGCTGAACACGGCCCTGAGGGACCTGCTCGACGAACGGCAGTCGCTGACCCGCAGCATCCTCGGAGGTGGAGGACGGCGCGCCCAGCCGTGACGTCGGCTGCGCGGCGCGGTCATCCGGTCGCACGAACCGCTCTGGACACAGCGACGTTTCCGCTGATCCAGGCCCCTGCGCGACAATAGCGCGATCAGCCCACAGCTGCCTTCCAGCCGAGGCTGACCACCAGCGCGACGACGACGGTGAGGAACACGCGGCGCACGAAGGACGAACCCCGCCGCACGGCGAGGCGTGCGCCGAACACCGCACCGGTGAGGTTGCACACCGCGAGCACGATGCCCAGACCCCACAGCACCTTGCCCGTGGGGATGAAGAACAGCAACGCGCCGCAGTTCGTGGCGATGTTGACGATCTTCGCCGTGGCCGAGGCGCGCAGGAACGCGAAACCCACCACGCCCACCAGGAGGAAGACCAGAAAAGCACCGGTGCCCGGACCGGCGAGGCCGTCCCAGAACCCGATCGCCGCGCCGCCCATCGCCATCACGGCCATCTGCGCGCCGCGGCCGAAGCGCGGGGCTTCGCCGACACCGAGTTCAGGCTTGCGCCAGGTGTAGAGGCCCACCGCGACGAGCGCGATCAGCACGACCACGTTGAGCACGTTCGCGGGCAGGGCGTTGGCGAAGGCGGCTCCGCCCACCGCGCCACCCAGCGCGGCCAGCGCCATCGGCAACGCCGACCGCCAGTCCACCGTGGTCTGACGCGTGTAGGTGCGCACGGCGGCGGAGGTGCCGACCACTGAGGCGATCTTGTTGGTCGCCAGCGCGTACATCGGCTGGCCACCCGGCATCAGCAGCAGGAGCGCGGGCAGCTGGATCAGTCCTCCGCCACCGACCACCGCGTCCACCGCACCGGCGAGCACCGACGCGGCGCACAGCAAGAGCAGCCCCGCCGGGGACACCTCGCCGAATCCGGCCCAATCCAGGGGGCTCATCACCGGAGCAGGCTAACCGGACGGTCGTACTGTTAAGTGCTGAGAGCGCTCTCAGAATCGCCCTTTCGGCTCTTACGTGACCGACTTCACCGCACGAAGGTGAGCGAGCCCCTACTCCTGGAGGTCTCGTGAAGACGTCCCGTTCGCGCATCGCCGTGGGCGCGTTGGCCACCGTGTCGATGTTCCTGACCGTGCCGCACTCGAGCGGCCAACCGCAGGCCGAAGGCAAACCGGCCTATCTGGACGCACGTGCACCGGTTGACCGGCGCGTCGACGACCTCCTCCACCACATGACGCTGGAGGAGAAAGTCGGCCAGATGGTGCAGATCCGCGTGGGCAAGCTGCGCGGCGACTGCCAGTGGACCAACGGGCCGCTGCGCGAGGACTGCATGAAGTCCGTGCTCATCGACAGCAAGGCCGGCTCGATCCTGTCCGGCGGCGGTGACGCCCCGACCGAGAACACCCCGCAGGCGTGGGCGGAGATGACCAACTCCGTGCAGCGCTACGCGCTGGAGCACAGCAGGCTGAAGATCCCGGTGCTCTACGGCGCGGACGGGGTGCACGGCCACTCGAACCTGGTGTCCGCGACGATCTTCCCGCACCAGGTCGGGCTGGGCGCGAGCTGGGACCCGGCGCTGCAACAACAACTCGGCGAGTCGACCAGCCGCGCCATGCGCGCCACCGGGGTGTTCTGGAACTTCGCCCCGGTCTCCGACATCGCGCGCGATACGCGGTGGGGCCGCTACTACGAGACCTACAGCGAGGACCCGCTGCTCGCCGGCACGCTGGCCGCAGCGAACGTGAGGGGACAGCAGGCCGAGTCGGGTGACACGGCACGGCTCACCGCGACGGCCAAGCACTTCGCGGGCTACTCCCAGCCGTTCAACGGGCACGACCGGGTTCCCGCGCAGATCCCGGTGCGCCAACTGCAGGACACGTTCCTGCCGTCGTTCCAAGCGCAGTTCGATGCGGGCGTGCGCACGGTCATGATCAATTCCGGTTCGGTGAACGGCGTGCCGGTGCACGCGTCGAAGTTCATGCTCACCACCGAGCTCCGGGACAGGATGGGCTTTCGCGGCGTGGCGATCAGCGACTGGCAGGACGTGCGCTACCTCGTCGACCGCTATCACGTCGCCGCCGACTACAAGACCGCCATCGCGATGAGCGTCAACGCCGGCGTCGACATGGCGATGGAGCCCGACAACGCCGCCGAGTTCACTCGGGGCCTGCTGGACGACGTCCACGAGGGCAAGGTCAGCCGCCAGCGCGTGGACGAGGCGGTGCGACGGATCCTGAAGCTGAAGTTCGACCTCGGTCTGTTCGAGAAGCCGTACGTCGACGCGGGCAAGGCCAACGCCGTCGTCAACGGCGCGGACCGAGACCTCGCTCGCCGGGCGGCGGCCGAGTCCGCGGTGCTGCTGCGCAACGACGGTGTGCTCCCGCTGTCGGCCAACGCGCGCAAGCTGGTGGTCACCGGGGACGCCGCCGACTCGGCCACACGCCAGCTCGGTGGCTGGACCGTGGGCTGGCAGGGCGTCCCGGCGGGCACCCCGGCACCTCCGACGGTGACCGTGCTGCAGGGCGTGCGCGAAGCCGCGCCGGGCGCGAACGTGGTCAGCGCGCCGGACGCGGCCGGTGCGGTCGCGCAGGCCCGTGACGCGGACGCGGTGGTCGTGGCGCTCGGCGAGGCACCCGGTGCCGAGGGGGTGTCGGACACCGAGGACCCGTCGCTGACCGGTGAGCAGCGATCGCTGGTGGACGCGGTGCGGGCTACCGGCAGGCCTGTGGTCGTCGTGCTGCTGACCGGCCGTCCTCGGGTGCTGGGCTCGGTCGCCGAGGCGAACGCGCTGCTGGCGGGCTGGCTGCCGGGCAGCGAGGGCGGCCACGGGCTCGCCGACGTGCTGTTCGGCGCGGTGAACCCGAGCGGCAAGCTGCCGGTGTCGTGGCCGAAGACGGTCGGCGACCAGCCGATGTCCTACGACCAGTTGCCCGGCGCGAACGGCGGCGACAGCTCGAACTACGACCCGGCGTATTCGTTCGGCTTCGGTCTGTCCTACACCTCGTTCACCACGTCGGCACCGACCGTGCCGGCGCGGGTGGACGACCGCGGCAAGGTCACCGTCAAGCTGACGGTGGGCAACACCGGTGCTCGGGCGGGTACCGCGGTGGTACCGGTGTACGTGCATCAGCCGGTCAGCCAGGTGCTGGTGCCGGAGAAACGGCTGGTCGGCTTCGCCCGCGTGGACCTCAAGCCCGGCGAGCAGCGCGCGGTCGAGGTGAGCTTCGAGGTCGAACAGCTCGCGGTCACCGTCGGTGACGTGGACGGCTCCGGCAAGCGAGAGGTCACCAAGGGTGGCTACGAGGTCGTGGTCGGCGACGCGAAGGCCGGATTCACGGTGAGGTGACCAGCCCTGTTATCCTCTTTCGTCGTACCGTGCGGCATTCCGTCGTGGAGGAAAGCTGCCTTGACCGGCAGAGCCGATCACAGCGCGGTGCAACCCCAGAACGAGAGACAAGGGCATTCGCGTGGCCAACATCAAGTCCCAGCTCAAGCGGATCAAGACCAACGAGAAGGCTCGACTGCGGAACAAGTCCGTCAAGTCGTCCCTGAAGACCGCGATCCGCAAGTTCCGTGAGGCCGCCGAGGCCGGTGACAAGGACAAGGCACTCGAGTTCCTGCGGGACGCCTCCCGCAAGCTCGACAAGGCTGCGACCAAGGGCGTCATCCACGCCAACCAGGCCGCCAACAAGAAGTCGGCCCTGGCCAAGCGCGCCAACCAGATCTGAGCACCGGCTGCCCAGCAGCTGAGTTTTCTCCGAAGGCGCCGTCCCCCCGTGGGGCGGCGCCTTCGGCGTCTTGCGGTGAGGAGCGAGTGGAACGCGCGTTCGGAAAGTCAGCGGCGGCCGTGCGCGTCAACGATCTTCATGACCGCGCGCTCAAGGGCGTAGTCCGCGTCAGCGGCGACGCCCTTCACGTCGGCGTTCAGGGCCGCGACGATCGACATCGCCTGTGCGAGCCCGTCGGCGTCCCACCCGCGGGACTGGGCCTGCGCCTTCTTCACCTTCCACGGCGGCATGCCGAGCTCGCTCGCCAGGCGGAACGGGTCGGCCCGGCCGACGGCGGAGACCCTGGCCACGGTGCGCACGGCGTCGGCGAGCGCGTCGGCGACCAGCACGTGGGCGACACCGAGTTGCATCGCCCAGCGCAGCGCTTCCAGCGCACCCGCCCGATCACCCGTCACGGCCTTCTCCGCCACCGCGAACCCGGTGACCTCGGCGCGCCCGGTGTGGTAGCGCCGGACCTCCTCGGCATCGACGTTCCCACCGGTGTCGGCCACCAGCTGAGACGCCGCCGCAGCGAGTTCGCGCAGGTCGGAGCCGACCGCTTCGATCAGCGCCGCCACGCCGTCCGGATCGATGCTGCCGCCGGCCGAGCGCACCTCGTTGCGGACGAAGGCCTCGCGGTCGGCGGGCTTGGTGATCTTGGCGCACTCCGTGACCCGCGCACCCGCCTTGCGCAGCGCCGCGGGCAGGTCCTTGGCCGCCTTGCTCCGGCCACCGCCGCTGTGGACGACCACCAACGTCACGCCGTCTGCGGGCGCCTTGCAATAGGCCATCACCGTGTCGGAGATGTCCTTGCTGATCTCCTGCGCGGCCTCCAGTGCGACCACGCGCCCCTCGGCGAAGAGCGACGGGCTGACCAGTTCAGCCAACTCCGGCGCGGTGAGGTCGCTCACCCTGACACGGGTCAGGTCGGCCTGCGGATCGGCAAGGCGCGCGGCCGCCAACGCAGCCCGCACGGCCCGTTCGACCAGCAATTCCTCCTCGCCGATCACGAGGTGCAGTGGGTCTGGTGTGACAGCCGGCGCACTCACGACCCGCATCCTCCCACGCGTCACCGACTCCCGGATTTTGGACGCGAGTGGCTGAGGAGCGGGACCGTGACGTAGTTTCACCAGTACAACTGAACACCGCTCATCCAGAGGGGCAGAGGGATCGGCCCGACGAAGCCCCGGCAACCGGCGTCAGCGCGCGAACTCATCGCGAGCGAATGACGATCACGGTGCCAATTCCGACCCGCCAAGCGGGAAAGATGAGGAGATACCTCGCGATGACTGCTGTTTCCGTGCCCACCGGCACCACCCTCGACCTCGGCTCCGCCCGTGCGCTGTCCTGCCGCGAATGCGGTCACGAGACCCCACTCGCTGCCGAGTACGCCTGTCTCGAGTGTTTCGGGCCGCTGGAAGTGGCTTACGACTTCGGCAGGGTGCGGCGCGAGGACATCGAGTCGGGCCCTCGGTCGATCTGGCGCTACCGCGGCCTCCTCCCGGTGCCGTCCACTGTGGAGGACCACCCGAACACCGATCCCGGCTGCACCCGGCTGGTCGAGGCCGACCGGCTGGCCAAGGCGCTGGGCGTGCGGAAGATCTGGGTGAAGGACGACACGGGCAACCCGACCCACTCCTTCAAGGACCGCGTCGTCGCCGTGGCGCTCGCCGCCGCTCGCGAACTCGGCTTCAAGGTGCTCGCCTGCCCTTCCACCGGCAACCTCGCCAACGCAGTCGCGGCGGCTGCCGCACGCGCGGGCTGGGAGTCGGTCGTGCTGGTGCCCTCCTCCTTGGAGCGGGCCAAGATCCTGATGACCGCCGTCTACGAGGGTGCGCTGATCGCCGTCGACGGCAACTACGACGACGTCAACCGCCTGGCCCAGGAGCTGGCCGCGGAGCACGAGGACTGGGCGTTCGTGAACGTCAACGTCCGCCCGTACTACGCCGAGGGGTCCAAGACCCTCGGCTACGAGGTGGCCGAGCAGCTGGGCTGGCGCATTCCCGATCAGATCGTGGTGCCGATCGCCTCCGGTTCGCAGCTGACGAAGGTCGACAAGGCGTTCCGCGAGTTCGGTGAGCTCGGCCTGGTCGAGCAGTCGCCGTATCGCGTGTTCGGTGCTCAGGCAACCGGCTGCTCCCCCGTGGCCTCCGCGTTCAAGGCAGGCCACGACGTCCCGACGCCGGTCCGACCCGACACGATCGCCCGCTCGCTCGCGATCGGCGCCCCCGCCGACGGCCCGTACGTGCTCGACGCCGTCCGGCGCACCGGCGGGGCGATCGAGGACGTCACCGACGAGGAGGTCGTCGAGGGCATCCGCCTGCTGGCCCGGACCGAGGGCATCTTCGCCGAGACCGCCGGTGGCGTCACCGTCGCCACGGCCAAGAAGCTGATCGAGACCGGCAAGCTGGACCCCGACGCCGAGACCGTCCTGCTGATCACCGGCGACGGTCTGAAGACGCTGGACGCCGTGGCCGACCACGTCGGTCCGCGCGCGACCGTGCCGCCCTCGGCCGAGGCCGTGATGAAGGCGCTCGGCAACTGACGATTGCCGCGCGTGCCGACCGCCCCCGCTTCGGGGCAGCCGACACGCGCTTCAGCCGACCTCGAGCCCTATCTTGTCGGTATTCAGCCAGCCTGTGCGCGGGAACTGGCCGAGGCCGGACAGGATGTGCGGGCCCACGGGCTCGGTGCTGATCCGCCACGCCGTGATCTTCTGCGGCCACGGCGAATCCGCCTTGAGCTTGTTGTAGGGATTGTCGAGCCAATCGTCGAGACCGATGGAGAACTCGTCGTCGAACAGCCGGTCGGCGACGAGCCGGTGGGCGTCCTCGGGGGACTCGGCTCTGGTGAGTGCGAGCGCGTTTCTGACCGTCGCCCTGGCCACGATGCCGCGGCCGCCCGCCTCCAACGATTCGCACACGTAGTAGCCGAAGCCGGGCCTGAGCTCCTCGTGCGGCCACGGGTGCCCTTGGTAGCCGGGCTGCCAGATGGCCCAGCCCATCGCATCACCGCTCGTGCCCAACACCCATCCGGTGTACAGCCGTACCCACACGTCGTTCATCCACAGCTCCTGTCTTCTCTAGTGACCTCTGCGGACCACTCGTGGTCCGTCCTGCCCGGCGAGCACCGCGATGTCGCCGTCCCGGTCCGTTCTCAGGACCAGCGCGCCCCGACCGCTCAGCGTGTCGAGCAGCGGTCCGCTCGGATGCCCGTACCGGTTCCCGGCACCGACGCTGACGAGCGCGACCCGCGGACGCACCTGTTCGAGGAAGCGCGGCAGCGAATACCTCGAACCGTGGTGCGGCACCTTCAGCACGTCGGCCGTCAGGTCGGTCTGCGCACCGAGCAACGCCGCCTGCCCTGCCAGCTCCACGTCGCCGGTGAGCAGCACGCGCCCGGCCGGCGTGTTCGCCCGCAGCACCAGTGAGTAGTCGTTCACCACGGTGTTCCCGTCGTCGAGCACGACCGGTGCGGCCAGTCGTGGGCCGATCACCTCGACCTCCAGACCCGGCCAGGTGAGCCGTTGTCCCACTTCCAGCTCCACCAGTTCCACACCTGCTGCTCGCGTCTGCTTCCGCACCTCCTCCCAAGCCCAGCCCGGCTCGCGCAACGGTCCGACCGCGACCGCGCCGACGCCCCGGTCCGCCAGCACGGCGGCCAGCCCGCCGATGTGATCGGCGTGCAGGTGGCTCAGCACCAGCAGCGGTATCCGCCGCACACCGAGTCTGCGCAGGCACGCCGCGACGGGCGCCGGTTCGGGCCCGGTGTCCACCACCACCGCGCGACCGGGGTCCGCGGTGGACAGCACCACCGCATCCCCCTGGCCCACGTCGCAACTCACCACCACCCATCCCGTCACGGGCCAGTTGGGCGCCACAACCCCCACGGGGATCAGCACCAGTACTGCACCGACGAGGGCGGCTGTGATCAGCGTGCGTACGCGGCGCATCCTCAGCAGAACCCACGCCACCAGCAGGACCCCTGCGAGCAGCAGACCACCCGCCCATCCACTCGGCCACCGGACGGCCGCACCTGGTATCTCGGAGGCTCGCCGACCGACCGTGATCAGCCAGCCGGTCTCGGGTCCGGCGAGCCGTACGAGCAACCGCGCGACCCTCTCGTGCACCGGTGCGGCCACAGCGGCGAGAACTCCGAGCACGGTCGCGGGGGCCACCACGGGCGCGGCCAGGATGTTCGCGACCACCGCGACGAGGCTGATCTGTCCCGACAGCCCGGCGATGAGTGGAGCTGTGGCCAGATTCGCGGCCATCGGCA
>DASYMV010000314.1:0-10152 GCA_036008865.1 Pseudonocardiaceae bacterium
CGTCGATGCCGTTCATGCGCGGCATCGACAGGTCCATGACCACCACGTCCGGGTGCATCCGCGTAGCGACGACCACGGCCTCCTGCCCGTCGCCGCACGTGCCGATCACCTCGATGTCTCCCGCGTGGGTGAGCGCGGCGCTGACCGCCTGCCGCATCGCTTCGTGATCGTCGACCACTACCACCTTGAGCATGCCGTGTCTCCTGACGGTGGGTGCCGTTGCCTCATCAACGACTTGGCCCCCCGGCAGGTACGCCTCGAACCGCACGACGTTCACCCGACGGTGCAGCGACTCGTGCAACGCGCGCCCGTCGCGCGGAGATCACATCTCGGAGGCCATCACACCTGACCGCAGACACTGCGAGATCTCCTCGGCGGCCTCGCAGACCTGCTTGCCGATCCGGCTCTGCTCCTCCGCGGTCACCGCGGTTCCCAGGCACGTGAGGCTGAGCGCGGCGATCACCGTGCCCGTGCTGTCCCGCACCCCTGCCGCGAAGCCGTTGATCGCCTCGTGGAACTCGTGGTTGTCCACGGCGAAGCCGGTCTTCTCGTAGGCGAGAAGATCGCGGGAGAACGCGGTCGCGGTCGTCCGGGTCTGTGACGTGAGTTTGGTGAACGTGTGCTCCTTGAGCCACGTCTTGCGTGCGGCGTCTGGCAGTTCGGCCACCAGCACCTTGCCCAGCGATGTCACGTGCGCGGGAAGTCGCGTTCCGACCTGTGTGACCAGACGGACGGGATTGGATCGATCCTCGACCTTCTCGATGTAGAGGACTTCGTGTCCGTCGAGCACCGCGAGGTTGCACGTGGCGTGCAGACGTGCGGTGAGCGCCTCCATTGTCGGCCGGGCGACGTGGCGGATGTCCAGGAACTCGAGCGCGGATGCGGCGAGCGAGAACAACTTCATTCCGATGCGGTAGCGCTGCAGGTCGTCACGGACGACGAAGCCCTTGCTCAGCAGTGTCTGGAGCAACCCGTGCGCGCTGCTCTTGGGGATCCCCAACGCTTGAGCGATCTCCATCAGCCGCAGTGGCGACTTGCGTTCCCCGAGCAACTCGAGCAGCGCTGTGACACGTTCGGCCGACTTCACGGCCCCGGTCTCAGCGGCCATGGGTATCTCCTCACCCCTTGTGTTCGCCACGTGCGGACAGTACCGGCGGCACGCCCACAACAGCGGACCTCTCCAGTTCTGCGATGGTCGCTTCCGAGTATCCGAGTTCGCCGAGCACCTCCGCAGTGTGCTGTCCGAGCAGCGGTGGGGCCGAGACACGCTCAGGCCATGCCGGGGTGGCACGAATCGGCGTGCGCACCAACGGCAGGCGCCCTGCTGTCGGGTGGACGGTGCGGACCAACGATGCGGAGCCGCCCGCGAACACCTCGGAAAGTTCGTTCACGGGTGCGCACATCCCGGTGCCGTCGAAGACCTTCACCCAGTGCGACCGGTCGTGCCGTCCGATCACCGATTCGACCGCTCCCGTGTGAAGCACCTCGTCGTCGATCGCGAGCACGCGCGCCAGCTCAGGCACAGGTCCCTCGAGGTGAACGTGGCGACCGTCCCGGCAGCGGTGCACTGCCGACCAGTCCCCGGTCCCGGCGTTGCGGGACGAGCCGATCAGCAGTGCTTGCACATGATCGAGCTGGGCGAACATCTGCGTGTCGAGCAGACTCAGGTCGACGGTGGCTCCGGCTCCGGTCACATGACGTCGGTGCAGCGCGCTGGTGATCGCGACCGCCGCCAGCACTCCGGAGGCGAAGTCCGGCAGACTGACGCCCATCCGGTGCGGCCGCTCGCCTGCGTCGCGTCCCAGCAACATCGCGCCCGTGAGCGCCTGGATGACGGGGTCGTTGGCGGGGCGGCCGGCATAGGGACCGTCCTGACCGAAGGCTGAGATCGCGCAGTGCACCAGGCGGGGGTTGCGCGCCCGCAATTCCTCAGCGCCCATGCCGAGTCGTTCCACCGCTCCCGGCCGGAAGTTGTGGACGACGACGTCGGCCTGGTCGACCAGCCGGTGCGCGGCGGCACGGCCCTGCGCCTGCTTGAGGTCGACTGCGACGCTGCGCTTGTTGCGGTTGAACGCGAGGAAGATGGCGCTCTCACCGCCGGTGTACACCGCTCCCATCCGCCTGCCGATCTCGCCCGTGCCCGGCGGTTCGACCTTGATCACGTCAGCGCCGAGGTCGGCGAGCAGCATGGTGCACCACGGGCCGGCGACGAAGTGGGTGAGGTCTACCACGCGGATTCCCGCGAGCGGCCCGGTCATGCGAGCAGGGAGCGCGCGATGATGTTGCGCTGGATCTGGTTGGTCCCCTCGACGATCTGCAGTCCCTTGGCCTCTCGCATGAAGCGCTCCATCGGGTAGTCCGTGGTGCAGCCGTAGCCGCCGAAGACCTGCAGCGCGTCCACGGTCACCTTCATCGCCATGTCGGTGGCGAAGGACTTGGCCATGCCGATCAGCGGCGCGGCGTCCCTTGTGGACGTTCCGGCGTCGAGTACCGCCGCGGACTTGTAGAGCAGCTGCCGCGCCGCTTCGATCTGGATCTGCATGTCGGCGAGCATCCATTGCAGACCTTGGTACTCGGAGATCGTCCTGCCGAACGCGACCCTGCTCTTGGCGTAGCCGACGGCGTTGTCGAGCGCCCCCTGCGCGAGGCCGATGGCCCTGGCGCCGACGAGCGGGCGAACCTTGGTGAAGCAGGTCGCGGCGGTGACGAAGCCCTGCCCTTCCTCACCGAGCCGGTTCTCCTCCGGCACGAACACGTCGTCGAAGGACACCGCGCAGGACGGGATCGCCCGGCCGCCGATCTTGTCCTCCTTCTTGCCCACGTGCACGCCCTCGGAGCGGGCGTCGACGATGAACGCGGTGATCCCCTTCCCGCCCGCCGCCGGGTCCGTCTTGGCGAAGGTGACGAAGTAGTCGGCGACCGCTGCGTTGCTGGCGAACACCTTGCTGCCGCTCAGCTTGTAACCGCCGGGCACCCGCTGAGCCCGCGACTTGAGCGCGGCCATGTCGGAACCCGCTTCAGGCTCGGTGTTGGCGGTCGAGAACTTGATCTCACCCCGCAGCAGCGGTGGCAGGAAGCGCTGCTTCTGCTCCTCGGTGCCCGCGTGGGAGATCGCGTAGAACGGCTGCCAGGTCATCACCAGCAGGTACGACGTGTTGTAGCAGACCCTGGTCAGCTCCTCGATCACCAGGCAGCACGTGAGCATGCCCTCGCCCGAACCGCCGAGCTCGGTGGGAAACGGCAGACCGAGCGCGTCCTGCGCGATCAGCAGTTCGAGCATGTCCTGCGGGTACTTCTTCTCCTGGTCGCGTTCCCGCGCTCCGGCGGCGACCTTCTGCCTGGCGAGTTCCCTGGTCGCCATCTGGATGCCGATCTGGTCCTCGGTCAGCGCGTACTGCTCGGTGGCGGTCATCGTGCTCGTGCTCCTCGCGGTGTCGCAGCGGTGGTAGCCGTCTCGCCGAGCGCCAGTACGCTCCAGTCGTCGTGCAGGGTCCGGAACAGCGCCTCGACGATCCAGTAGTTGCCGTAGGGCATGACGTCCTCGAGGGGGAAGCGTGAGATCCCCGCACCTGCCTTCTCCGCGGACAACCTCCCCCAGCTGCTGTGCAGCAACACGCCGCCCGGCGACAGGTAGTTGGTGATGAGCTCGTCGGTGATCGCCCGGCTCGCGGGCAGTGCCCAATCGGCCGACTCCGGGTCGAGCCTGGCGAGCTTGTGCAGGGCGTTCGTCGCGATCGCCGCGCTGCACGAGTCACGCGGCACCGCCGGCGCCTGCGGGTCGGCGAAGTCGTAGAAGGGAACGTTGTCCGCCGGCAGGTGGTCGACGTACCAGCGGCCGACCGACCTCGCCACGTCCAGAAAATCCGCACGTCCGGTCGCCTCGTAGGCGTTGGTGTAGTTGTGCACGGCCCACGACTGGCCACGCGCCCACGTGGTGTCGTCGCGATAACCCTGCATGTTGTACCGCTTGCGCACCTCACCAGTGCTCTCGTCGAACTCGATCGCCTGGTGGGCGGCTCCGTCCTCGCGCACGATGCCGTAGCTCAGCAGCCGCTCGTTGTGCCGCTCGGCGAAGGCGGCGAGCTCCGGGTCCAGCGGCGCGGACCAGTAGAACGGCAGCAGGTTCATGCCGGTGTCGACGACCGCCCGATTGACTCCCGGCACCTGGAGGAACACGCCGAGCTCGGGCACGAAGTTCTTGCTGTACTGCCGAGTCGCCTCGAGTGCCGCGTCCACGAGGTGCTGATCACCGGTGATGCGCGCGCCGAGGCACACCGAGTAGAACAGGTCGCTTCCCGCGGCCGAGAACCGCGGCGGCCTCCTGCTCAGCACGCCGCCCACGACCGTGGCGAGGCGGTGGGCGGCCTTGCGGATGCGTTCGTCGCCGAAGTGCTCCGCGGTCAGCCACAGCCGGCCGGACAGGAAGCCCGTCCACTGGAACGTCGCCCATGCGTCAGGCCGGTACTCGGAATCTGTGCGGTAACCGCCGGTCAGGTACTCGAAGGCCGGAACCGCGTCGTCGGGCGCGTCCTCGATGAGGCGCACGACGTGCTCGGTTCCCAGCCGGATGCTCTCGAAGGCGTCGTGCGCCTTGTCCTGCGTACTGGTCACGAAAAGGTCACTCCACTCAGCGGTGCCGGAAGACTGGTGTTCGCTTCTCCAGGAAGGCGGCGGCGCCCTCTGCGACGTCGGCGGTGCGGAAGACCTCGCCGAACAGGCGCGCCTCCAGCTCCAAGGCGTCGGCCATGGGGAGCTCGCCCCCTTCGTCGACGAGGCGCTTGATGAACCTCGTGGCGGTGGCAGGCCGCTCGGCGAGTTCCGCGGAGAGCTCGGCCGCCGCGTCGTACAGCTCGGAGGCGGGCAGGACGCGGTTGACCAGGCCCATCGAGTGCGCCTGACGCGCGTCGATCTGGGAGCCGAGCAGCATGAGCTCCTTGGCCCTGGCGGGACCGACCAGACGCGTGATCAGTTGTGAGCCGCCGTTGCCGGGGAAGACGCCGCGGTTGACCTCGGGGAAGGCGAATCGTGATCGGTCGGAGGCGAGCCTGAGGTCCGCGCACAGCGCGACCTCCAGGCCCGCCCCGAACGCGTAGCCGTCGATCGCGGCGATCACGGGCTTGCCGCACCCCGTGATCGCTTCGGCCATGCGGTGCCCGTTCTCGGAGACCTGCCTGGCGTTGCCGTCGCGAATGCGTTCGGGGAACTCCGTGACGTCGGCTCCGGCGGAGAAGGCCTGGGAACCGGCACCGCGCAGAACCACGACGCGGACGTCCGTGCGCTCCCCCAGTTCCAGGAAGGCCTGTGTCAGCGTCGCCTTCACCGTCTTGGACAGCAGGTTGAGCGGCGGTTGCCCGAAGGTGACCGTGGCGATCGGTCCTTCCACGGCCGTGCTGACCGGTTCGGGGGCGGTCACGGCCGGGTCGCCACGTCGTCGAGCTGGATACCGTGCTCGGCGAGCACTTCGTCGGTGTGTTCGCCGAGCACGGGGGCACCGGTGCGGATGGGCAGCCGCTCGCCGTCGAGGTGGAGCGGAAGTGCGAGGGTGTCGAGCGGCCCGAGGGTGGTGTGCGGCATCTGCTGCACGAGCCGGTTGTGCTGAACCTGCGGGTCGGTCATGGCCTCGGTCAGGTTGTTGACCGCACCGCACGGCACACCGTGCTCGCCGAGCAGGGCCAACCACTCGTCGCGGTCGCGGTCGGCGAGCCGGCTCTCCAGGACGGCGGCCAGGGCGGTGCGGTGTTCGGTGCGGTCGACGTTGGTCGCGTAGTGGGGGTGTTCCCGCAGTTCCGGCATCTGCATCGCGGCGCAGAGGTTGCGCCAGAACTTCTCGTTGATGCAGGCGATGTAGAGGTAGCGGCCGTCGCGGCACCGGAACGCCTGGTAGGGCGCGAACTGCGGGTGCGCGCTGCCCAGCCGCGGCTGGTTCTCGCCGTTGATCAGATGTTCCTGGGCCCGCGGGCCGAGTGCGAAGATCTCGACGTCGAGCAGGTTCAGGTCGAGCTTGCGGCCCTTGCCGTCGGCCTGGCGGCCGACCAGAGCCGCCGCGATGGAGAAGGCGGCCATCATCCCGGCGCCGAAGTCGGGGACGCTCACCCCTTGTCGTGCCGGCGGCCCGTCCTCCTCGCCGGTGATGCTCATGGCGCCGGACAGCGCCTGGACGATCGGGTCGTTGCCCGGCAGGTCGACGTACGGACCGCTGTCGCCGAACGCGGAGATGGACGCGTAGACCAGGCCGGGATTGATCCCGGCGAGGGTGTCGTGGTCCAGACCGAGCTGGCGGGTCTTGCCCGCACGCAGGTTCTCGACGAACACGTCCGCCTTGGCGACGAGCTGGTGCATGATCTCGCGGCCGCGAGGGTCCTTCAGATCCAGTGCGACGCTGCGCTTGTTGCGGTTGAACGCGAGGAACACGGCGCTCTCATCGCCCGCGTAGACGCTTCCGGCACCGCGGGACATGTCCCCGCTCCCCGGTCGCTCCACCTTGATCACGTTCGCCCCGAGGTCCGCGAGCACCATCGTGCACCACGGACCGGCGGCCAGGTGGCTGATGTCGATCACGGTGATTCCATCGAGGGGAAGCTTCACAGGCACGCGTCCTCCTTGTCGGCCTGACGGGCAACGGTTCAGATATCCGAACCGCGTTCGAGATTAGGCCTTCGGCAAGCGAACAGGCAAGAGCGAAAATCCGTCCCGTCTCGCCCCGGAGGACAACCATCGGTCGCATAACAGCGGATGAAAAGCCCTGGCACTGCAACGAAAACTCGGTCTTGAGTTGTCCACGCCACATCGGCTAGCTTCTTCCTGAACTCAGTTCGCCATCATGAACTGAGCGGAGATGAACCGGCTGAGCGGTGGCTCCTGCTCCCGCTCACGGGTCTTGAAACCCGGCCGCGTGCCGGGCTCCACCGAGAGGACACCGATGACCAAGCGCAGCCGGGCTGTGGTGCTCGAGGAGTTCCACCAGCCGCTGAAACTGCACACCTACGACGTGCCCGAGCCCGGCGAGAACTCGGCGGTCGTCCGCGTCGAGTACGCCGGTGTCTGCGGAACCGACGTGCACCTGCAGAACGGTCGGCTGACGATCCCCAAGCCGGTCGTTCTCGGCCACGAGGCCGTGGGCCGCGTATCGCAGCTCGGGCCCGGCCTGACCCACGACGTGCTGGGCAATCCGCTGCGCGAGGGCGACTGGGTGTCCTGGCTGAACAACATCGCCTGTGGCCGCTGCTCCTTCTGCCTGGTCGAGCAGCAGCCGACTTTGTGCACCGGAAGCCGGAAGATCTACGGCATCAACCAGCGCGCCGACCAGTGGCCGCACATCTCCGGCGGCTGGGGCGACTACATCTACCTGCAGCCGGGCACCGTGATCGTGCGCTTGCCCGAGGTGGCCACGCCGCAGGAGGTCATCTCGCTGGGCTGCGCCGGCCCCACAGCCGTGCACGGCGTGCTCAACGAGGTTCACATCCGTTTCGGCGACACCGTGGTCGTGCAGGGCAGCGGCCCTGTCGGCATGGCCGCCGCCATGTACGCCCAGCTGCAGGGTGCGAGCAAGGTCATCGTGGTCGGCGGTCCCGCTTCCCGACTCGAACTGGCCAAGCAGATGGGGGTGGGTCACAGCCACATCGACATCTTCGACGGCACGGACCCCGCAGAGCGGGCGGAGCGCGTGCGCGCTGAGACCCGCAACAACGCGGGCGCTGACGTCGTCATCGAGTGCGCAGGCGTGCCCTCGGCGGTCGCCGAGGCCATCGACTACGCCCGCCCGGACGGCACCATCTGCGTCGTCGGCCAGTACACCGACCACGGTCCGACCCCGATCAACCCGCACCTGATCACCCGCAAACAGCTCAAGGTCGTCGGGTCGTGGGGCTTCTCCGCACGCCACTACATCGGCTACATCAATTCGCTGCCACAGCTGCTCGAGCGCTTCGACATCGGTCGCCTGGTGACCGAGTACCCGCTCGAGAACGCGAACGAGGCGGTCGCGGACGTCAAGGGAGGCAACGTGCTCAAGGCGGTCCTGCGCATCGGCGACGACACGTCGGCGGAGCCGACCAATGGCTGAGTGCCGCATCCACCCCGAGGTCCCGATGCCGGACCCGGCGGTGCTCACGCGGCTGGCGGCGTTGCCGACTCCAGCCCTGTCCGACTCGATGGGACGACTGCGGGGCGCCCGCGGGCTGCTCCCGTTGACCGGCAAGGGCAGGCTCGTGGGGCCTGCGCTGACCGTGCAGACGCGGCCGGGCGACAACCTGGTGGTGCACAAGGCCGCGGATCTGGCTCGACCGGGTGAGGTGCTGGTGGTGGACGCGGGTGGAAATCCCGATCGCGCCATCGTCGGCGACCTGCTCTGCCGCTACGCCGCATCCCGGGGCGTGACCGGGATGGTGGTCGACGGCGCGGTGCGCGATGTCGCGGAGGTCGCCGAGCTGGGCATGCCGCTGTTCGCCCGCGCTGTGTCGCACCTCGGCCCGTACAAGAACGGGCCGGGCGAGATCCGCGGCCAGGTGTCGGTCGGAGGCATGCCCGTCGGGAACGGCGACCTGATCGTCGCGGACGAGAACGGGGTGCTGGCGATCCCCCGGCCGCGGGTCGCGGAGGTCATCGCCGCGGCCGAGGCGCTGCTCGAGCGCGAGAGGGTGATCGTCGAGGCGATCGACGCCGACGCATGGGACCGCAGCTGGGTCGACAACGCACTGGACATCACGTGGTGTGCACAGGAACAGGAGTCTCGATGAGCGTGCAAGAGGTGCTGGAGCGCACCGCGCCGACGAACTTCGTCGGCAACAGGTGGACCGAGAGCCAGGGGCCGGCTGTCGACACTCGAAACCCGGCCGATCCGGACGACGTGTTGGCGGCCGTACCCGACTCGACCCCCGAGGACGTCGACGCCGCGGTCGCCGTCGCCGCCGCCGCGTTTCCCGGCTGGGCGGCCACTCCGGCGCCGCAGCGCGGTGACATCCTGCGCCGGTGGAACGAACTGATCGGTGAGCACACCGACGAGCTCGCGAACCTGATGACCAGGGAGATGGGCAAGCCGCTCGCCGAATCCAAGGCGGAGCTGGGGCGTGCTCGCCTGGAGCTGGACTACGCCGCGGGCGAGGCGACGCGCATGCACGGCAGCACGCTGCCCAGCAGGCAACCGGGCCAACTCGTCTACACCGAACTCGAGCCCATCGGCGTCGTCGGCGCGATCACACCCTGGAACTTCCCCGCGGTGGCACCGGTGCGCAAGCTCGGTCCCGCGCTGGTCGCCGGCAACACCGTCGTGCTGAAGCCCGCGTTGGAGACCCCGCTGACCGCACTGGCGCTCGCGGCCCTGCTGCGCGAGGCCGGTCTGCCGGACGGCGTGTTGAACGTCGTCACCGGGCGCGGTTCGGTCGCCGGCGCCCACCTCGCGGCTCACCCCGACGTCGCCGGGGTGTCCTTCACCGGATCCACCGGTGTCGGGCGCTCGATCGCGGAGTCGGTCGCGCGTCGTCTGGGCACCGTGCAGCTGGAGCTCGGCGGCAAGAACGCGGCGTACGTGCACAGCGCCCGCGACCTGAACAAGGTCGTCGCGCAGATCACCAGCGCCGCGATCCAGGCCAGCGGTCAGCGGTGCACGTCCATCAGCCGCGTGATCGTGCAGGAGGAGCTGGCGGACGAGCTGGTCGAGCTGCTCAGCAAGGTCTACTCCGAACTCCAGGTCGGCCCCGGCCTCGACCCGGCGACACAGGTCGGCCCGCTGGTCAGCCAGACGCAGTACGACCGGGTCTCCGGTTACGTGAAGACGGGCCTGGAGGAGGGCGCCAAGCGCACCACGGCCGACCGCGAGGTCCCCGAGGGGCTCTACTTCCCGCCCACCGTGCTCGACCACGTCACCCCGGACATGGTGGTCGCCCGCGAGGAGATTTTCGGGCCGGTCATCTCGGTGCACCGGGTGTCCGACGTGGACGAGGCCATCGCTGTCGCCAACGACTGCGACTACGGCCTGGCGAGCGTGGTGTTCAGCGAAAACCTCGAGGTGGCCATGAAGTTCAGCCGCGCGGTCGGCTCGGGCATGGTGCACGTCAACCACGGAACCATCAGTCAGCCGCACGTGCCCTTCGGCGGCGTCAAGCAGTCGGGCGTCGGCGCGTTCTCGATCGGCTACACGGGAACGGAGTTCTACAC
>DASYMV010000315.1:0-5672 GCA_036008865.1 Pseudonocardiaceae bacterium
CGAACCGGTAGCGAACGGCACTCTTGACGACGCGGTCCCAGGCATCGTTGACCTCGTCGGCGCCGATGAGCTCGATTCGCGCGGTGATGTCGTGACGAGCGCAGAAGTCGAGCATCTGCTGCGTCTCGGGGATCCCGCCGACGTTCGATCCGGCGATGCTGCGACGGCGGGGAACCAGCGAGGACGCGTGGAAGGTGTCGTGCTCCGGTGGGATGCCGAGGTTGACCATCGCTCCGTCCACCCGGAGCATGCGCAGGTGGGCGTCGAGATCGAGGTTCACCGACACGGTGTTGAGGATCAGATCCAGGCGCCCTTCGAGGCGGGTGAAGGTGGTCCGGTCGCTGGTGGCGTAGTAGTGGTCAGCCCCCAGCCGCACACCGTCCTCCTTCTTGTTCAGGGTGTGACTGAGGACCGTGACCTCGGCACCCATCGCGTGTGCGATCTGCACGGCGACGTGGCCGAGACCGCCCATGCCGACGATCGCGACATGTGTGCCGGGGCCCACGTTCCAGTGGATCAGCGGCGAGTACGTGGTGATGCCCGCGCACATCAACGGCGCGGCGACGGACAGGCCCAGTTCGTCGGGCATGCGCAGCACGAAGTGCTCCTTCACGACGATCATCCGGCTGTACCCGCCCTGGGTTGTCTCGCCGTCGTAGTCCCGCCCGTTGTAGGTGGGCACGACGCCGCGTGTGCAGAACTGCTCCTCTCCGCGCCGGCAGTACTCGCACTCGCCGCACGAGTTGACGAAGCAGCCCACGCCCACGTGGTCACCGACGGCGAACTTGGTCACGCTCCGACCGACCTCGCGCACGACACCGGCGATCTCGTGTCCGGGAACCATCGGGAAATTGCCCTTCCCCCACTCCCCCCTGGCCTGGTGGATGTCGCTGTGGCAGATGCCGCAGTACTCGATGCCGATCCTGACGTCGTCGTCGCGCAGCGTCCGCCGAGTGATCGTCGTCCGCTTGAGTGCGACGCCAGGGGCCGGGGTCGCGAGTGCAGGCGTGTCCTCCATGGGCTTTCCTCCGAATGTCGCGGCGGCGAAGGTTTCCGACCAGCCGGATTGGCGAACCGGACCGCCGTAAACCTCCGAGCGTCGCCGAGATCGCCTCATCGCTCGTCGAACACGTGGCTACAGCACGGGGACGGGGTGTTCCGGATGCCGCCGCGCCGGCGCGCGGCCGGGCGGCTGAGAGGGCCGGGGGTGGCGGGGAGCCGGCGAGATGGGCAACGTCTTCGACGCACCCGGCTCGAGCGTCACCACGTCCCCGTGGTGGTTCAGGGCCAGTGGTTCGTCACCGCGGACGAGTTCGTAGGTGGCCTCGGTGTGCAGCACGTCGACCCTCAGTTGCGCCGCGCCGCGCACGATGCCGAACGCCAGACGGTCGATCCCGTCGGGAAGCCGGGGGCAAAAACTCAGCATGTCGTGGTCCCGCATGCCGCCCAAGCCGATGACCAGCGAGATCCAGCTGCCGGCGAGCGAGGCCATGTGCAGCCCGTCGCCCGTGTTGTGCTCGAGATCGTGCAGGTCCACGAGCGCGGCCTCACCGGCGTAGTCGTAAGCCAGCCCCGTGTGGCCCACCTCCGCCGCGACAACCGCCTGCGTGCAAGCCGACAGCGAGGAATCCCGCACCGTGATCGCCTCGTAGTAGTCGAAGTCGCGGCGCTTCTGCTCGACAGGACAGGCGTTGCCGCACCGCTCGATCGCCAGCACCAGGTCGGGCTGCTTCACCACCTGCTTGCGGTAGAGGTCGAAGTACGGGAAGTTCAGCAACAACGGGTACTGGTCGGGACGCGTGTGCTCGAAGTCCCACACCTCGTGGTCGGTGAATCCCTCGGACTGCGGGTGCACGCCGCGCACGTCGTCGAAGGGGATCGTCATCGCCCACGCGGCGCCGCGCCACGCCGCCATCTCCTCCGCTCCCACTCCGAGCCGCGCCGCGTGCGCGGGGTGCCGCGCTGCCTGCTCCGCGGCGGAGCGCAGGTTCCGCCGCGCCATGAGGTTGGTGTAGACGTTGTTGTCGGCCAGTGCGCTGTACTCGTCGGGCCCGGTGACGCCGTCGATGCGAAACCTGCCTTGCAGGTCGTGGTGGCCGAGGGACCGCCAGAGCCGGGCGGTCTGCACCAGCAGTTCGAGACCGCACTCCCGCATGAAGTCCTCGTCGCCGGTGGCGTCCAGATAGCGGGTGACGGCATCGGCGATGTCGGCGTTGACGTGGAACGCCGCGGTGCCCGCGGGCCAGTAGCCCGAGCACTCCTCGCCGTTGATCGTCCTCCACGGGAAGGCCGCGCCCTCAAGGCCCAGCTGACGAGCGCGTTGCAGTGCCAGCGGTAGCGTGTCGTGGCGCCACCGCAGTACGTCGGTGGTGGCGTTGGGCACCGTGTGGGTGAGCACCGGGAGAACGAACATCTCGGTGTCCCAGAAGCAGTGGCCGTCGTAGCCCGGTCCGGTCAGTCCCTTCGCCGGGATCGACCTGCGTTCCGCGCGCGCACCCGCCTGCAGGATGTGGAAGAGGGCGAAGCGCACCGCCTGCTGCAACTCGGCGTCGCCGTCGATCTGCACGTCCGCCCTGGTCCAGAAGTTCAGCAGATAGGCGTGCTGGTCGGCGAGCAATCCGTCCCAGCCCGAGTGCTGCGCGGCTGTGAGCGCCGCCGCGACCTGATCGCGGACGGCCGGAAGGGACCGCTGCTGCGACCACCCGTAGGCGACGAGCTTGACCAGCCGCAAGCGCTGCCCCGGCTGGAGGACCGTCGTGACCGCGACCCTGGCGTATTCGCCGCTGGCCTCGGCGGTCATGGCCACGTCGCCGGGTGCGTCGACGACGTGGTCCATGGCCGCGGCGACCCGCAGTCCGCTGTGGCGGGTCCGGTGCACCATCTCCGCGCCCGTACCGCTCGCCGTGCTCCACTCCGCGCACAGCGGCTGGTGAAGGGTCGCTGCCACGCGTGGGTCACCGCTCTGCTCGGGCAATTCCTCGTTCGCGACGAGCTCGGACTGGACGACGATGCGCGTCGCGTCGTCGGTGGGCTCGACTTCCAGGCAGAAGCCCACGACCGCCCGCTGTGTCAAGGAGACGATGCGCCTGGTCCGGATGCGCACACCCCGTCCGGCGGGCGAGATCCACTCCACAGCGCGGTCCAGGACGCCCGTGCGGAAGTCGAGGACGCGTTCGTGCGCTCGCACCGTCCCGTACCGCACGTCGAACGGCTCGTCGTCGACGAGCAGTCGCAGGATCTTGCCGTCGGTGACGTTGATGATGCTCTGTCCGGATTCGGGGTAGCCGTAGCCCGTCTCGGCTTGAGGCAGCGGCCGCACCTCGTACACGCCGTTGAGGTAGGTACCCGGCAATCCGTGCGGCTCGCCCTCGTCGAGGTTCCCGCGCAGCCCGACGTGCCCGTTGGACAGGGCGAACAGCGACTCGGTGCGCGCGAGCTGATCCAGCTCCAGCCGAGTCTCCCGCAGACACCACGGCTCGACGGTGAACATCCCGTCACCGCTCATCGCAACAGCTCCGCCAGATCCGTGACGACGACGTCGGCACCGTGCTCGAGCAGTGCCGCCGCATGCCCGACGCGGTCGACCCCGACCACGAAGCCGAATCCACCGGCGCGGCCGGCCTCGACGCCGGCGACCGCATCTTCGAAGACCGCAGCGGCCGGTGGCCGGACACCGAGCTCCGACGCGGCGGCGAGGAAGGTGTCCGGCGCGGGCTTGCCGCGAAGGCCCCGTTCGCGGACGGTGATCCCGTCGACGCACACGTCGAACAGCGCCCCGATGCCGGTGGACTCCAGCACGTCCCTGGTGTTCGTGCTCGACGACACCACCGCGGTGCGCAGGCCCGCTTCGCGCACCGTCTTCACGTAGCGCACGGAACCGTCGTACACCTCGACGCCGTCCCTGCGAATCCGCTGCAACAACACCTGGTTCTTGCGGTTGCCGATGCCTTGCACGGTCTCCGCGGCCGGTGGGTCGTCGGGATCTCCCTCGGGGAGGCTGACTCCGCGCGAGGCGAGGAAGGACCGCACACCGTCGGCGCGCGGCTTGCCGTCGACGTAGTGCTGGTAGTCGTCGCCGGGGTCGAAGGGCCGGAGGGGTTCTCCCGTCCGCTGCGCGCGGGTGCGGAGGAAGTCGTCGAAGACCTCCTTCCACGCCGCGTCGTGCACCAGGGCCGTCTTGGTCAGCACACCGTCGAGGTCGAACAGGCACGCTCGTACGGCGTCGGGGAGTCCGATGCGCGCGGGTGTCGTCATCGCTCACCGGCCCTCGGTGCTGTGCGGCGCACGAGTCGACCTCCACTCGGGCAGGCAGGTCGTGGAACCTCACAGTCACCGTCCTCGTCGTGCAGGCCGACCGTCAAGGGCCGATGCACGTGTCCGGGGCCCGATTCGCGTGCCCTGCGTGCCCCTGGTGCTGCGACGGGGAGAATCGGCGTCATGAGCGAGTCACGCACAGGAGTGGACGACGACCCGTACCTGTGGCTGGAGGACATCAGCGGTGACACCGCGCTGGACTGGGTCCGTGCGCGCAACGCCGAGACGGTCGCCGAACTGACCAGTTCGGCGGAGTTCGAGCGGCTGCGGACGGAGATCCGGCAGGTGCTGGACTCCGACGAGCGGATCCCCTACGTCCAGCGGCGCGGCGAGCACCTCTACAACTTCTGGCGGGACGCGGAGCACCCGCGCGGGCTGTGGCGCCGGACCACGCTCGAGCAGTACCGCGACGTGGAACCGGACTGGGAGGTGCTGCTCGATCTCGACCGGCTCGCGGCCGAGGAGGACGAGAACTGGGTCTGGAAAGGTGCGACCGTGTTGCGGCCCGACCACCGACTCGCTCTCGTCCAGTTGTCCCGCGGCGGCGCCGACGCGGTCGTGGTCCGCGAGTTCGACGTGGAGGACCACGCCTTCGTCGAAGGCGGGTTCCAGCTTCCGGAGGCCAAGACCTTCGTCAGCTGGCTGGACGCCGACCGCATCTACGTGGGTACCGACTTCGGCCCGGGTTCGCTCACCTCGTCGGGATATCCGCGGCTGGCCAGGCTGTGGCAGCGCGGGACTCCGCTCTCCGAGGCCACCCAGGTCTACGCGGGCAAGCCGGACGACGTCCTCGTGCACGCCTACCACGACCCGACCGAAGGATTCGAACGCGACTTCGTGCACCGCGGCATCGAGTTCTACCGCTCCGAGAACCACCTGCGCACCGAGAGCGGCGAACTGGTCCGGATCGACGTGCCGGAGGACGCGGAGATCGACGTGCACCGCGAGTGGCTGCTGATCCGCACCCGGTCGCCGTGGCAGGTCGGTGACGTGGCCCATCCCGGCGGAGCGCTGCTCGCGGCGCCGTTCGACACCTTCCTGGCCGGCGAGCGCGAGCTGACGGTGCTCTTCACCCCGGACGAGCACACGTCGTTGAATCACCACGCCTGGACCCGGAATCACCTGATCCTGAGCACGTTGTCCGACGTGCAGACGCGGATGGAGGTGCTCACGCCCGGGCCGGGCGAGTGGGAGCGCGCACCCCTGGCGGGCATGCGCGAGTTCAGCACCGCCCAGATCATCGACACCGACCCCGACCGCAGTGACGAGTACCTGCTCGACATCAGCGGCTTCACCGAACCCGCGCAGTTGCGGTACGGCCACGTCGGTGGCGAGGTGGAGACGCTCAAGCGCGGGCC
>DASYMV010000316.1:0-2722 GCA_036008865.1 Pseudonocardiaceae bacterium
GTTGATCTCGTCGTAGCGCTTGCGCCACTCCGCTTCGGGTACCAGTCCTTCGACGCGGACCACCAGGACGTCCTCGTAGTGGGACCGGTCGAAGACCCCGATGAAACCGGGTCGGGGCACGTGCTTGCGGATGCGCCACAGGAAGTGGTGGCGGCGCTCCTCCTCCGTCGGCTTCTTGAAGGAGGCGATGTGCAGGCCCTGCGGGTTGACCAGCCCGGCCGCGTGCCTGATCGTGCCGCCCTTGCCGGAGGTGTCCATGCCCTGGAGCACCAGGAGCACCCGCCGTCTGCCACCGCCGAGACCCTCGGCGTAGAGCGCCTCCTGCAACTCGTCGAGCTCGGCGCCGATGGCAGCGAGTTTCGAGCTGGCGTTCTTCTTCGACTTCGGCCCGACGGGCTTTCCAGCCGGATCGATCTTCGCGAGGTCCAGCTCATCGGGCTTGACCCGCAGCGCGTCCCTCACCCGCCGGTCGTTGTTCGCCATCGTCGGAGGGTAGCCGTGCACCTGCACACCTACCCGACACGCAACAGATCACCACCGAACCGGCTGATTGCGCAACGAAGCTGGTGAATGTGCAACGGGTGACGGATGATTTCGCTCCCCAACGCCCTCTAATCTGGAGGCATGACCGCCATCGCCGCTCCCACCACGGAGTACCTCACCAGCGGCGCCCCCACGACCGGGGCCGAGTTCGTCGCGCTCGACGAGCACTGGAGCACGCACAACTACCACCCGCTGCCGGTGGTCATCGCGCACGCCGAGGGCGCGTGGGTGACCGACGTCGAGGGCCGCCGCTATCTGGACTTCCTGTCCGGGTACTCCTCGCTCAACTTCGGCCATCGCCACCCGGAGCTGATCGCCGCGGCCGTGGAACAGCTCGGCCGGGTGACGCTGACCAGCCGCGCCTTCCACCACGACCAGTTCGGTCTGTTCTGCCGCGAGTTGGCGACGCTGACCGGCACCGAAATGGTGCTGCCCATGAACTCCGGCGCGGAGGCGGTCGAGTCCGCGATCAAGGTCGCCCGCAAGTGGGCGTACCGGGTCAAGGGCGTGCCCGAGGGCACCGCGGAGATCATCGTGGCCGGTTCCAACTTCCACGGCCGTACGACGACGATCGTGTCGTTCTCCACCGACGAGTCGGCGCGCGCGGACTTCGGCCCGTTCACCCCCGGCTTCGCGGTGGTGAAGTACGGCGACGCGCAGGCCCTCGAGTCTGCGATCACCGACCGCACCGCGGCCGTGCTGATCGAGCCCATCCAGGGCGAGGCGGGCGTGGTCGTGCCGCCCGCCGGCTACCTGCGCGAGGTCCGGCGTATCTGCGACGCGAACGACGTGCTGCTGATCGCCGACGAGATCCAGTCCGGCCTCGGCCGCACCGGTGAGTTGCTGGCCCTGGACCACGAGGGTGTGCGCGCCGACCTGTACACGCTGGGCAAGGCGCTGGGCGGCGGCATCATGCCGGTGTCCGCGGTGGTGGGCAGCCAGGCGGTGCTGGGGGTGCTTCGTCCCGGCGAGCACGGTTCGACCTTCGGCGGCAATCCGCTGGCGTGCGCGGTCGGTCGTGCGGTGATCCGCCTGCTGTCGACCGGGGAGTTCCAGCAGCGTTCGCGCGAGCTCGGCGGTCACCTGCACGACAGGCTGGGCGAGCTGATCGGTCACGGCGTCGCCGAGGTCCGCGGCCGCGGCCTGTGGGCGGGCGTCGAGATCGCCCCTGGCGGCCCGCTCGGCCGCCAGGCCTCCGAGGCACTGGCGGAGCGCGGCGTCCTGTGCAAGGAGACGCACGACTCGACGCTGCGCGTCGCCCCGCCGCTTGTGATCACCCGTGAGGAGATCGACAAGGGCGTCGACGCGATCGCGGACGTCGTCGCCCGGTAGTCGCATTTCGTCATGCGGGCGGCCTGCGGTGCGTGTTGTGCGTCGCAGGCCACCCGCATCACGTAGATGATTGCCCGTATGGGTGAACGCAAGCGGGCGCAGGTCTTGGCCGCGCTGACCACGTGGACCGAGCCGGAGGAGGTCTGCGCACGCGGACGGGCCCTGCGGGAGGTCGTCGGCCCGGCGGAGCATCGGAAGTTCGTACTCGCCCCGGATCGACCGCCGGTGCCGGAGTACATCCGTGCGAGCAACTCCGGCCGCGTCCCCGAGCTGATCCCGCTGCGGATCGGTCGCATGGCGGCCTCGCCTTTCGCCTTCTTCCGCGGCAGTGCCGGCCTCATGGCCGGAGATCTGGCCGTGAGCCCGCGCACCGGACTGAACGCGCAGTTGTGCGGTGACGCCCACGCGGCGAACTTCGGACTGTACGGAACACCCGACGGCAAGATCATCATGGACATCAACGACTTCGACGAGACCCTGCCGGGTCCGTGGGAGTGGGACCTCAAACGCCTCACGACGAGCCTCGTGCTCGCCGGTCGGGAAGGCGGCATCTCGGTGAAGGGTTGTCGTGACGCCGCCGAGGACGCCGTCCGGGCCTACCGCGGCACGATGGCGCACCTGGCGGAGATGCCCTTCCTGGAGTCGTGGAGCGCACTCGGCGACGAGTCCGTGCTCAGCCTGGTGAAGGCGAAGGAGTTGATGGACGATTTCGCCAAGGCCGCCGAGAAGGCGATGAAGAACACCAGCGCCAGGGTCGCGGCCAAGTGGACTCGACGGGAGGGCCAGCACTGGCGGTTCGTGTCCGATCCCCCCGTGCTCACCGACGTCAGCGAACAGACGGAAGAAG
>DASYMV010000317.1:0-2166 GCA_036008865.1 Pseudonocardiaceae bacterium
CGGTGCTGTCGCAACACCCCCTCGCGGCACGCACCCTCGAAGGCCTGCTCATCGACGGCCTGCTGCTCGTCCAACCGCACAATCACACGGACGCGCTCACGCAGTGGCAGCGTCCTGCGCCTTCCCGTGCGGTGCGGGAGGCGATCGACCTGATGGAGGCCCATCCCGAGCAGCCGTGGTCCACCTCTGGTCTCGCTCGCAACGCGTCGGTCAGCGCGCGCACTGCAAGAAGGCTTCCAGCGTGCGGTCGACATGCCGCCGATGGCGTACCTGCGGGAGATCCGGCTCAAGCGCGCGCATGCGGAGCTCTCCGCCGCGGTGCCGGGTTTAACGTCCGTGACCGAGGTCGCCACCAGGTGGGGATTCGTGCATCTGAGCCGATTCGCCTCGGTGTACCGGGCGAAGTTCGCCCGGACGAGGCCGGAGACGCTGCGCGGGCAATGATCACTGCACGTCGATTTCGAACAGGTCGCGGACACCCGCCGCGTCAAGGGGGTTGATGATCGCGTCGCGATCAGCCCCGGCGAGGCACAGCCCGATGTCAGCTTCGCCCGCCCGGTAGGCGACGCGGACCAGTGCCTGCACGCCCTCCGGTCCCAGCGTGGTCACGCCCGACAGGTCGAGCACCACCAGGCCACGGCCAGCAGCAAGAGCCTCCTGGGCCAGCCGCTCGAAGCTGAACGCCGTCGTCTCGTTCAGCTCGCCGCGCACGCGCACGCGCACGACGTGCACCCCAGGACCTGTCTCGCTGACCCTGATCTCGAGCAGGTCTTCGTCCTCCACCGGCCAAGGGCCGCGTTCGGTGACCACGCCGTACAGTCAAGATCACGCGGCCGTGGTGCACTATCCGCTCACCGCACACACTCATCCGTTCTGCGCGGTCATGACCGCACGGTGCCAGCCGCACTGTCCAGACCCGCGAACTGCACCGCTGTCCGCGTGGCGCAACACCAACGCCCGCTACCCCGACATGCTCGCCGCCGAGCCCGCGAACGCACGGACGCGACGGCTACGCTCGTACCTTGACCTCCACATGGGAGCCCACAACAGCGGGTGTGCTGCGACTGCCCTCGGGCCGGCTCGTCCGCGGCCGGAGACTGAGCCGGCCGCTCCCGAAAGGCCAGCAGCCCGCCTTCGCGCTCTACCTGCTGGGCCACCGGCCACCACCCGTCGCCTGGGAAAACCGATGGCTTCGCTGGCCCGACTTCTGGCTGCCGTCCGACCGCACAGCAACCACCGGCGCGCTGCACGAGGCATGGGCACGCGCGGAGACCGAACGCGTCGAGATCGCCTGTGCCGGCGGACACGGACGCACCGGCACGGCCCTGGCCTGCCTCGCCGTGCTCGACGGGGTGCCCAACCGTGAGGCGGTCGCCTACGTCCGCGAGCACTACTCTCCACGCGCCGTTGAGACACCCTGGCAACGCCGCTTCGTCTCCCGCTTCCGGTAGGCCTCACTCATCAGCCACAGCCCCGAGACGCACCACCGGCCTGGTGAACGTTGCCGGTCACAGCACCAGGCCGAGCAGCCGAGCGTGACTACTTCTGCCCGTCCTCGACCTGCTGCGCCCCCGTCATGATCGCCACGACGTCGCTCATGCTGTAGTCCCGCGGCGAGACCACGGCCGCGCGGCGACCGAGCCGTTGCACGTGGATCCGGTCGGCGATTTCGAACACGTGCGGCATGTTGTGGCTGATCAGGATCACCGGCAGGCCGCGCTCGCGGATGCGGTGGATGAGGTCGAGGACCTGGCCCGACTCGCGGACCCCGAGTGCGGCCGTGGGCTCGTCCATGATGATCAGGCGCTTGCCCCACGCCGCCGCCCGTGCTACGGCGACCGCCTGCCGTTGCCCACCGGACAGGCTCTCGATCGAGACGCCGATGGACTGGATGCCCACCTTGAGGTCGCGCATGTGCTTGCGGGCGCCGTCTTTCATCCCTTGCCGGTCCAGCCGGCGCAGCACGGTGCCCAGGAAACCCTTCTGGCGTTGCTCGCGGCCCAGGTAGAGGTTGCTCGCGATGTCCAGCGCCGGTGCTACCGCGAGGTCCTGGTAGACGGTCTCGATGCCGCGGCGCCGCGCGTCGAGCGGCCCGTGGAAGTGGACCTGCTCGCCTTCCAGGAAGATCTGGCCGGCGTCCGGAACGAGTGCGCCGGACAGGGCTTT
>DASYMV010000318.1:0-4127 GCA_036008865.1 Pseudonocardiaceae bacterium
TTCGCGGGCGGTCGAAGGCCAGTTCCGGCCGGCCAGGCCCAGCCCGTCGGGACCTCCTCCGGGCAGCGCGGGCAGGAGGTACTCGTGCGGCCCCTGCACGAACGACGTCGTCCACGACCCGTGGACGTGCCAGAGCAGCACCCGGCTCATGTCCGCACCCCGATCAGCTCCGCGACCGCACCGACCACCTCGACGGGGCTGACCGAGTCCAGGCACGGATGGCCGGGGACCGGGCACGTCCGGGCGCGGGATCCGCGGCAGGCGGCACCCTGATCCCCGAACAGCACGTGCGGCACCTTGTAGGGGGCCCAGCGCTTCGCGGGCACCACGGGGGCGAAGAGCGATACCACCGGCGTGCCGACGGCCGCTGCGAGGTGTGCGGGCCCGGTGTTGCCGACGACGACGGTGTCGGCGCGGGCGAGCACGCCGGCGAGCTCCGCGAAGGTCGTCCGGCCACCGAGGTCGAGGCCGTGTGATCCGGCGACCGCGGTGGTCAGCGACCGCTCGGACGCGCTGCCGGTCACGACGACCCGGTGGCCGGCTTCGGCCAGCGCAACCACGGTCGCGGCATGGCGAGCGGGTGACCACGCACGGGCTGGAACAGAAGCGCCGGGGTGCACCACGACGTAGGGGCCCAACCCCGTCAACGTCGACGTGTCAGGAGGCGGACGAACTGCGAGTGCGCCGTCGTCGCCCGGCGGCAGCGCGAATCCGGCCGCCCCGGCGACCACCAGGGCGCGCTCCGCCTCGGGCAGGTCGTCGTCGAAGTCGACGTTCGGGCGCAACCGCACGTCCAGCAAGGAACCGGGGTAGTCCTCGGAGATCGCGATGATCCGCGGAACCCCGGCGAGTCGCAGCAGCAACGCCAGTGGCAGAGCCGACTGGTGGAAGGAGGTCAGCAGCAGCGCGGTGTCCACCCGCAGTTCGGCGAACTCCGCGACCAGACCGGCGAGGTCGCGCGGGTCGACGGCGGGGGGATCGGGAAGGATCCACGGGCAGGGCCACTCGTGCACACCGGCCACACCGGGCAGCAGCTGTGCTGCCTGACGTCCCGCCGGGCCGCACAGCAGGGTGACCTGGCCTGCCGCAGCCGCCGCACGGATCGCAGGGCCGGCCAGCAGGACGTCTCCGTCACTGTCCAGTCGGGCGACGAGGATCCGCGGGCTCATGGAACCTCCAGCAACGGCATCACGAGTGCCACGGCCGAGCGGAGATCGGTGGCCTTCAGAGGTGCCCGGTCCACTTCGTCGGACGCGGTGGCCTCGTTGGGCACCAGCACCGTCCGACATCCGGCCGCCTCCCCCGCGTGGACGTCCGCCTCGATGTCCCCGATCATCGCGGTGCGCGAAGCGGGCACTCCGAGCGCCTCGCACGCAGTGAGGAGCAGCGCAGGCATCGGCTTGCGACACGCGCATGCCTGCTCGGGGACGTGCGGGCAGATCTGCCAGGTCCCGAACGGACCGAGCAGTTCCGACACCCGCTCGTTGACCCGGCGAACGTCTTCGCGACTGACCAGACCGCGTCCGATACCCGACTGGTTGCTGACGACGCCGATGCGCACCCGTTGCGCGCGAAGCTCGTCGAGCACGTCCTTCGCGCCGGGCATCGGCTGCACACGCGAAGGGTCACCGTTGTAAGGCACATCACGAATCAGCGTGCCGTCCCTGTCGAACAGCACGGCCACCGGCAGACGCTCGTTCGCTCCAATCCCCACTGACCAGTGGTTTCCCGACAGCCTGGAGGTAAACGCTTCTGCCCGAACTCCTCTTCGGCGATACGAGAACGTGCAGGTCGTCACGGGTGCGGGCCACACCCTCGTGTCGCCGTTGGACTGCCCGGAAGCCACTCGCACTCGTCCGCGATCGCGAGAAACCGCTCCGGTAGCCTCGGCTGGCGTGGCGACGCCGGCCGGCGTCGATGCCGATGTGGACGGCGGCCCCACCACCCGAGAGGGCGGACGGAGCCGCCGCCACGACGGCGGGCGAACAGGAGGGACATGCCTGGCGTCGCAGTCCTCTCAGCGAGTCGAGTGATCGCCTGGGGCCGAGCGCTCCGGGAGATGGTCGAGCAAGCCGCTTCGTTCCAGGAAGCGGCACGAAGTGCGGCCGACCACCTGCTGAAGACCCCGTGGAACGCCAGCTCCGGTGCACCGCCGTGCACCTTGGTGCGCATGTCGAGGTCGGCTTGCCCCGACGACCTGCCGGATTCTGCTCGTGACGTGGTGATCGTGCGGACGGCGCAAGGTCGACTGCCGTCGGAACCGTCCGTCGGAAACTGCTCGTCCTCCTATTTCGAGGTCCTCCCCTGTCCGGAGGGCTCGGTGCTCAGCTTCGGCGGCGCCGTGTCGGACAGCGAGGTGTTCACCGCCGCGGTGGTGCTGAGCAATCCGGTCTCCGAGGTCACCGCCAAGCGGTTCCGCGCGATCGCCTTGAACCTGCACCTCGGTCTGCTCGCCCACTTCCCCGGCGGCACCGCGCACTGCCTCCGCGAGACGTTGACGGGTGAGCTGCTGTCGGTGTTGGAGGACGACCTCAGCTCGACCGATGCCGAACTGGAGTTCGCCCGCGATGCAGTCCTGTCCCGCGAGAAGGAGTTGCGGGAGGAAGCCAGGACCGTCGACACGTTGCACCAGGTCGGGCGTTCGCTCGCCGCGGAGTTGGAGTTGAAGAAGGTGGTTCAGCTCGCCACGGACGCGGCGACCGAGCTGACCGGCGCGGCGTTCGGCTCCTTCTTCTACAACGTGATCGACTCGCTCGGCGAGTCCTACGTCCTGTACGTGCTGTCCGGCGTGCCGCGAGAGGCGTTCTCGAAGTTCCCGATGCCCCGCAAGACGCAGATCTTCGGACCGACCTTCAACGGAACGGAAATCGTGCGCCTCGCGGACGTCACGGCAGACGTGCGGTACGGGCGCAACCCTCCGTACCACGGGATGCCCGAGGGGCACCTGCCCGTTCGGAGTTACCTCGCGGTTCCGGTGCTCACCCCGGACGGGGAGGTGCTCGGCGGGTTCTTCTTCGGCCACCCGGAGCCAGGGGTGTTCGAGGCGAAGCACGAGAGGCTGGCCACCGGCATCGCGGCGCAGGCGGCCATCGCGCTGGACAACGCCCGGCTGTACGAACTGCAGCGCGACGCCGCGGTGCAGCTGCAGCGCAGTCTGCTGCCCACCATCCCGGCCGTGGAGGGCCTGCAGGTGCTCTCCCGCTACCTGCCCGCGGCCAGAGGGGTCGAGGTCGGCGGCGACTGGATCGACCTCATCCCGCTGGACGCCGAACGCACGGCGTTCGTGGTGGGCGACGTGATGGGCAAGGGCATTCGTGCCGCCGCGGTGATGGGCCAGCTGCGCACGGCCGTGCGCGCCTACGCCATCACCGGCCTCGGCCCGGCGATGCTCATGAACCGGATGAACGCGCTGATCGGACAGATCGCCCCCGCTCAGCTCGTCACCTGCGTCTACGCGGTACTCGACCGGGCGGAGGGCACGCTGCGGTGGGCCAACGCCGGCCACCTGCCGCCGGCCCTGCTCTCCCGCACGGCGTCGGTCCGGTTCCTCGACGAGCGACTCGGACCGCCGCTGGGCGTGGGTCCCGCCGACTTCCGGGAGCAGGTCACGAGGGTGCCTCCCAAGGGATCGCTGTTGCTGTTCACCGATGGCCTGGTCGAACGACGCGACACCCCGATCGACCAGGGCCTGCGCAACCTCGCCGAGCAGTTGGCGACGATCCGCGGCGAGCCGGAGGAGGCAGCCGCGAAGCTCATCGACCAGCTGACCGGCCCTGGCGATCACGATGACGACATCGCCGTGCTCTACGTCGGATTCGACCGGTGAGCGCGGACACCGTCTCCCAGTGGTTGCCACCGGCGTCGACCTCAGTGGTCACCGCGCCACCTGATGGTGTCGAGCGCCGACGCACGGGGGTTGACCGGCGTCGCCGACGACCTCGCGCTGATCATGAGCGAACTGATGTCCGATGCCGTGCGGCACAGGGGGCCGCGAGCGCTCTCAGCCGCCGGTGGGGTGGGCACCCCGGTACCGAAGACGAGATCGTTCGGGCGGATCTGACCCGGCCCAGCGACTAGAGTTCGACACGACTGCAGTACTGCCTTGGAGGGTCCGTGGGAACGGGACG
>DASYMV010000319.1:0-14419 GCA_036008865.1 Pseudonocardiaceae bacterium
TGTTGCGCGTCGGAAGACACCCGCGTGGCACAGCACGGTCGCCCTCGTTCGTCAGGAGGCTGACTCGCCGGGCGGCCGCTCGCGCAGCACGCAGGTGAGGCGGGCAGTGCAGGTGCGCTTGCCCTCCTCGTCGGTGATCGCGATCTCGAACGTCGCGGTGGTGCGACCGACGTGCAGGGGAGTGCAGACCCCGGTGACCAGACCGTCGCGGGCGGCGCGGTGATGCGTGCACGACAGTTCCAACCCGAGCGCGATGCGATCCGGGGCGGCGTGCATCGCCGCCGCGACGGAGCCGAGCGTCTCGGCGAGCACGGCGCTCGCGCCGCCGTGCAGGAGGCCGTAGGGCTGGCGGTTGCCGGCGACCGGCATCGTGCCGACGAGCCGATCGGCATCCCAACGGGTGATTTCGATGCCCATTCGGGCGGTCAACTGCTCATCGGCGAGGCCCGGGTTCGCACCAGGGATCTCGTCCGGCATGGGCGGCACAGCGGCGGTCACCGGCACCTCCGGTCGATGGGAAAGCCGTGTCGAGGGCGTGAAGACCAAGACGCGGCGCTGTCGGTGCACCACCCTAGACTCGGTATGTGACTTCCTCCGAGGCCAGTGACAGCACGAACCGGCTCCTGCTCATCGACGGCCACTCCATGGCCTACCGAGCCTTCTTCGCACTGCCCAAGGAGAACTTCCAGACCGGTACGGGTCAGGTCACGAACGCGGTCTACGGCTTCACCTCGATGCTGATCAACCTGTTGCGCGACGAGCAGCCGACTCACGTCGCGGTCGCCTTCGACGTCTCGCGGAAGACCTTCCGCAGCGATGCATACGCGGCGTACAAGGCCAACCGCAGTGCTACGCCGGACGAGTTCCGCGGGCAGGTCAGTCTGATCCAGGACGTGCTCGGCACGCTGTCGATCCCGGCGCTGTCGAAGGAGAACTACGAGGCCGACGACCTGATCGCCACGCTCGCCACCCAGGCGACCGCCGAGGGCTTCGACGTGGCGATCTGCACCGGTGACCGGGACGCTCTGCAGTTGGTCACCGACCAGGTGACCGTGCTCTACCCGGTCAAGGGCGTCTCCGAGATGGCCAGGTTCACGCCGCAGGCGGTGCTGGACAAATACGGTGTGACGCCCGGCCAGTACCCGGACTTCGCCGCACTGCGCGGCGACCCCTCGGACAACCTGCCCAAGATCCCCGGTGTCGGTGAGAAGACCGTCACCAAGTGGATCCAGCAGTTCGGCTCGCTCGGTGAGCTGGTCGACCGGGTCGGCGAGGTCAAGGGCAAGGCCGGCGACGCGCTGCGGGAGAACCTGGCCAACGTCCTGCTCAACCGTCAGCTCACCGAGCTGGTGCGCGATGTCGCGCTGGACGTGCGGCCGGAGGACCTCGAGGCGAAGCCGTGGGACCGCGACGCGGTGCACCGGCTGTTCGACGAGCTGGAGTTCCGCGTGCTGCGGGACCGGCTGTTCGCGACGCTGTCGACCGCCGAGCCGGAGGCGGAGGCGGGCTTCGAGGTCACGGGTGGCGCCGTGCCCGCGGACGAGCTCGCCTCCTGGCTCGACCAGCACGCGCGCAACGGCCGGGTGGGCATGGCCTTCCGGGAGGCGGGCGGGGACATCGAGGGCATCGCGCTGGCCACCGCCGACGGTGAGGGGGGCTACATCGACGTCGCGCTGACCGAGGCGGACGAGCAGGCGCTCGCCGCGTGGCTCGCGGACGAGACGGTGCCCAAGGCGGGCCACGACCTGAAGCTGCCGTTGCGGGCATTGCGCGCGCGGGGGTGGACGGTGCGGGGCCTGACCAGCGACACCGCGCTGGCGGCGTATCTGGTGCGGCCGGGGCAGCGGTCGTTCGCGCTCGACGACCTGGCCCTGCGCTACCTGCAGCGGGAGCTGCGGGAGGAGGACTCGGACAACGGTCAGCTCTCACTGCTCGCCGACGAGGAGGAGGACCGTCGGAAGATCGCGATGTCGACGATCCTGAGGGCTCGTGCTGTGGCGGAACTGGCCGAGGCGTTGGACGAGGAGCTCACGAAGACCGGTGGCTCCAGGTTGCTGGCCGAGTTGGAGCTGCCGCTGATGGGGGTGCTCGCCGAGCTGGAGGCCACGGGCATCGCGATCGACTCCGAGCATCTCGCGGCTCTGGAAGCGCATTTCGCGGCCGGGGTGAAGCAGGCCGCGCAGGACGCGTATTCGGTGATCGGCAAGGAGATCAACCTCGGATCGCCGAAGCAGTTGCAGGTGGTGCTCTTCGACGAGCTCAACATGCCCAAGACGAAGCGCACCAAGACGGGGTACACGACCGACGCGGATGCGTTGCAGAACCTGCTGGAGCAGACCCAGCACCCGTTCCTGCAGCACCTCATGACCCACCGCGACGTCACACGCCTGAAGTCCACTGTGGACGGATTGCTGAAGTCGGTTGCCGACGACGGGCGGATCCACACGACGTTCCACCAGACGATCGCCGCGACCGGGCGACTGTCCTCGACGGACCCGAACCTGCAGAACATCCCGATCCGCACGGAGGAGGGCAGGCGGATCCGCGAGGCGTTCGTCGTCGGCGACGGCTACTCCGAGCTGATGACCGCCGACTACAGCCAGATCGAGATGCGGATCATGGCGCACCTGTCCGGTGACGCCGGGCTGATCGAGGCCTTCCGCAGCGGCGAGGACCTGCACACCTTCGTGGCGTCCAGGGCGTTCGGCGTGCCGACCAGCGAGGTGACCGGCGAGCTGCGCAGGCGTGTCAAGGCCATGTCGTACGGCCTGGCCTACGGGTTGTCGGTGTACGGGCTCGCCCAGCAGTTGCGCATCCCGGCCGAAGAAGCGCGCGAGCAGATGGAGGCCTACTTCGCGCGGTTCGGCGGGGTGCGCGACTACCTGCACGAGATCGTCGAGCAGGCACGGAAGGAGGGCTACACCGAGACGATCCTCGGCAGGCGCCGCTACCTGCCGGATCTGACGAGCGACAACCGCCAGCGCCGTGAGATGGCCGAGCGCATGGCGTTGAACGCTCCGATCCAGGGCAGCGCGGCCGACATCATCAAGGTGGCGATGCTCGGCGTGCACAAGGCGTTGCAGGACGCCGGTCTGCGGAGCCGGATGCTGCTGCAGGTGCACGACGAACTCGTGCTGGAGATCGCCGAGGGCGAGCGCGAGGTGGTCGAGGCGCTGGTCCGGGAGCAGATGGGCAACGCCTACCCGCTCGACGTGCCGATGGAGGTCTCCGTCGGCTTCGGTCGTTCCTGGGACGAGGCCGCCCACTGAGGCGCACGGACGGCTTCGGCCCCGGCATGCGGCACGGGGCACGGGTCAGCCGGTGACCGGGCGGGTGGGTACGAGCGTTGCGCGGCGTCGCTGCAGAGGAACGCGGCGAAGGACACCACGTCATCGGGTTGGCCCAGGCGCCCGCCGGGGTAACCGGTGGAGATCCGGTTGATGTAGGCGTCGTCGACGGACGCTTGCATACCGGCGGTGTCGGTGAGTCCGGGTGCCAACGCCACGGTGCGGATACCGTGGTCTGCGAGTTCCCGGTGGACGACGTTGGACAGGACGTTCACGCCCGCTGTGGTCACGCCGTACGGTGCCTGGCCGGGATTGGCCTGCACTCCGATCATGCTGCTGATGTGGATGATGCGGCCTCCTCCGTTGCGGAGCATCACCGGCGCGAAGTGCTTGGTGGTGAGGAAGCAGCTCACGAGGTTGCTGTCGACCGCGCGGCGGAGAACGTCGAGGTCGAGCAGGCTCGTGGACTCGGGCAGCCATCCGGCGTTGTTGATCAGAGCGTCCACCCTGCCCCATCGTTCATCGATCGCGGCCGCTGCTGCGGCGACCTGACCCTCGGCGGCCAGTCCGGCGGCGAGAGCGCGGCCGAGCCCGCGTGCCGCGCCGGTGATCACGATGACTTTGCCGAGCGATCCGACATGCGGGACGCGTCGACCCGGCAGCAGCTCCACCGCCACTTCACCACGTTGGCGGAGGGAGATCAACGAGTGTGAGCGCGACCTGACGCGAATGCTGCACGTCAGCCTGCGGCACGACGACGTCCTGGCCCACGAGCGGCCCGTGGCGGATGCCGTCGTGGCGACCGTCCGACGTGGCCGGCAGCGGGGAGAGCTCAGGCCGGACGTGGATGCCGGCGGCAGTGCACACGCGCCGCGCGTTGAGCATCACCTTCTCCACCGTCTGGTTGCCCGCGACCGTGGTGATGGCGAGCAGGTCGACCGCGGGGCCGGCCGCCGCCGGCATGATCGCGATCGCGTCGTCGCGCCCCGGATCGCAGTCGAGAACCATTGAGATGCCCATCCGACAGACATACGTCGTCACGCGTCCGACCCGCCGAAAAAGGTCTGCTCCAAGGCTTTCCGGCGGTAGCCTGGCCCGACGCGCGCCACCCGTCCCCGGGAGGAGACCGTCTGATGACCGATCGATCAGCGCTGGTTCTCGGAGGCACCGGGATGCTCGCCGGGTGCGTCACGATGTTGCTGGAGCAAGGCTGGCAGGTCGTGCTGCCCAGCCGACGCCCGTCCGCCGCGCGCCGGTACGACACCGGTGCGGGTCAGATGGCCCGGAGTGCGCTGCGCCCGCCGGGACACACGACGACCACGACCGCCGACCGCGAGGCGAACTGGGTCGCGGCGGACTGGACACACCCGTTGGAGCTCGCCGCGAAGGTCAACGACGTGCTGGAACGGCCTGCCGAGCTCCTGGTGGCGTGGGTGCACTCGAGCTACCGCATCCCGGTGATGCTGGCGGTCGCCCCATTTCTCGCGCCGCAGGCTCCGGTGGTCGAGGTGCTCGGGATCAGCGAGATCGACTCGACCCGCGGGCTGCGAGATCCCGTGATCGAGCACCACCCCACCCAGCAGGTGGTGCTCGGCTACGTCAGGCACCACGGCGCCACCCGGTGGCTGACGCACCAGGAGGAGTCGGCCGGCGTGCTGGAGGCGGTGCGGCGCGCCCTCGACGGACGCCCGTCGTCCGTGCACCAGGTGGGTGAGGTCAACCGCTGGTTGCAGAGCCGCTGATCAGCTGCCCGAGTCGACCCGCGGACTGAGCCCGCGCACGAGCAGCAGCACCGACTCGCGCACCTCGTCGCGGTCGCGCTCCGGCTGGAACACCTGCCAGTCCAGCGCGATCACCAGCAGAGTCCCGAACAGGGCGGCCGAGGCGGTGCCGACCTGCACACCCTCGGGAAGCCGACCGGCGTCGTACAGGCGCTGCATCTGGCTGCGCACGATCGACACGATGTCGTCGCGCAACAGGCTGAGCGTGCCGTGCCACTGGCCCGGCGTGCGCCACAGCTCGCTGACCAGCAGTTGGCCGAAGGCGGGGTACTCGGCGAAGAAGCCCAGCATCCCGTCGACCAGGGTCTCCATCGCGTGCGCGGTGTCCGGCTCCTCCTCGGCTTCGCGCAGTCGCGCCGCGAGCAGTTCGACACCGTGCCGGAACAGCGCGTCCACCAGCGCGTCCTTGCTGTGGAAGTTGTAGTAGACCGTCCCCTTGGCGACGCCCGCCTTCGCCGCGATCTCGTCCACGGTCACCCCGGCCGCGCCACGCTCGCCGACCAGCTTCAGCGCCGCGTCGAAGAGCTTCTGCTTGGTGGCCGCGGTGCGGCCGGGGCGAGGCGTGCTCGCCGGAGAGTTGTTCACAGCACCAGTTCCGGCTTGAGACGAGACGGGGTCCACACCCGCTGCTTGTACGCGGCCAGGCTGGACAAGGCAAGGCCGAGCACCAGGTAGCCGATCAGAACCAGCACGTCCCTGCCGACGCTGCCCAGATCGCCGCCGTACATCAGGTGCCGCAGCCCGTCCACCGCATACCCCATCGGTAGTCCGTGATGCAGCGGGTGGAGCGGCGCGGGGATGGTCTGCCACGGGAAGGTGCCACCCGCGCTGACCAGCTGGAGGATGAGCAGCACCAGGCCGACGAACTTGCCGACCGCGCCGAGCAGGGCGTTCAGCGCGTGCAGGATCGCGATGAACGTGAGCGAGGTCAAGATCAGGAAGGCAATGGTGCCGATCGGGTTGCTCGGCTTGATGCCGATCACGAGCGTGACCACGGACGACATCACCGCGACCTGGACGACACCGAGCACCGCACCGGGAAGCCATCCGCCGAGGGCCACTCGCACGGCCGACTCGCCGGAGGCCAGCGCGCGACGCGACAGCGGTCGCAGCAGCAGGAAGAGCACGAACGCGCCGATCCAGGTCGCGAGGCAGAGGAAGAACGGCGCCAGGCCGGCTCCGTAGCTGCCCGCCGTCGACTGGCTCAGCCCGTGCACGCTCACCGGATCACCGATCGTCCTGGCGGTCGACTGCCGCGTGGGATCGTCGGGATTCGGAATCTGCTCCACCCCGGCGGCGAGGCCGTCGCGCAGCTTCGCGCTGCCGTCGGCGAGCTGCACCGTGCCGTCCCGCAACCGGTTCGTGCCGCCGACGAGGTCCTGCTCGCCGTCGCGCAACCGGACCACGCCGTCGCGGAGCTCGGCGTTACCGCTCGCCACCTGCCGCGCGCCGTCGTCGAGCGCAGCGATGCCCCTGGTGAGGGCGGGCGTCTGAGCGGCGAGCTGCGCCGCGCCGTCGGACACCTGCTTCGCACCGCCCGCAAGCGTCCGCAACGAGCCCGCAGTGCTCTGGACCTTGCCGTTGACGTCGTCGACGGGCTTGCGCGCCTGCTCGAGCGCTCCCACGACCCGCTGGACGTCCGTCTCGGGCAAGCCGGTCGCACGCAGGCGTGCGGCGATGTCACCACCTACCTGATCGAGCTCGTCGACGAGTGCCTGCGCCTTGGCCGCGTAGTCCTCGGCGGTGCGGGCGACCTGCTCGTTGCCGTCGGACACCTGTTTGGCGCCGTCGGCCAGCTGTCTCGACTTGGCGGGCAGGTCCCCAGTGCTGTCGCGCAGTTCGCGCAGCCCTGCGGACACCTTCGCCGCGCCGTCGGCCAGCGGGACCGCGCCGTCGGCGAGCTGCTGCGAGCCGCTCAGTGCGGTCTGCTGGCCGTCTGCGAGTCTCGCCGCGCCGTCACGTGTCTGCGCGGTGCCCTCGGCCAGTTGCCGCGCGCCGTCCACGGCCTCCGCGGTCTTCTGGCGGATCGTGGCGAACCCGAGCAGGAGCTCGTCCGCCGCCTCGGCACCGGCCTTCACCGAGACCGACCGGCGGACCTCGGAGACGACCTGGTTCGCGATCGTGCTGCCCAGGTAGTTGTTGGCGTCGTTGGTGGTCAGCACGATCACGCCTTGACGTGGCTTGAACTCACCGGGGGAGAGCAGCGACTGCGAGAAGTCCCGTGGCAGCGTCAGTGCGAACGAGTACTCGTTCTTGCGGACGCCCTCCTCGGCGTCGGACGCGTCGACGAGGCGCCAGTCGAACTTGCGGCCCCTCATCAGTTCGTCGGCGACGTCGTGCCCCGCGTCGAGGTGCTTGCCGCCGCTGGAGGTGGCGCCGGTGTCCTGCACGACCAGCGCGGCGGGCACGTTCTTGAGGTTGTCGTACGGGTCCTCGTTCGCGTAGAGGTACAGCGACGCGTAGAGCAGCGGCACGAGCGCCAGTGCCAGCACGGCGAGTTTGGGCAGCTTGCCCGCGGTGATCCGGCGCAGCTCGCTCGTCGCCATCCGGAGAGCGGTCACGGCGTCTCCTGTGCTTCCTCGGTCGTGATGTCCCCGGGCGGGACCTGGTCGGGCGCTGTCCGTTGTGGCGCCGTCGGTTCTGGCTCGGCCACGCGGAGGGGGTCGGGTTGGTCGTGCTCGCCGAGGCGGGCGGCGGGCACGTGGAGCAGCGACGCGCTGGTCGTGGAGCACAGCACGACCACGGAGCGCTCGGGAGTCACCTGTCGGCGCGCGAGGTCCCACCACTGCCGCGGCTCGGGGTGGTAGCGGTCGGGGCAGTCCAGGATCAGCGTCCGCACGCCCGGCCGGGTGGCGGCGAGTTCGAGCAGCAGCCGGCAGCGCACCGTCGGCGGCACGTGCTCGAAGCGATCCATCACGTGCTCGGAGGCGTCGTGCTCCGACAACCACTCCAGGACTGCCTTGCGGCTGCTCGGCCGGCGCGCCATCGCGAGCTCCTCGCCCACGACGGCGACGAGCGTGAGCGCCTCCTCGGGTTCACTCACCTCGGGCGCGTCCACGAGGGCGACCTGCTTTCGAAGTGCCGCGCCGGCGGATCGGCCGTCCACTCGCACCGTGCCCGTGCTCGGCCGCATGCGGCCGGACAGGACGAGCCCGAGCGCGGTGTGGCCGGTGCCCGGTTCGCCCGCGACGAGCACCAGTTCGCCGGGCCGGACGCGCAGCGAGGTCGGCTTGAGCAGCGGACCGTGCGGCCCGTCGACGCCGACGCGCTCTGCCTGGATGTCCACCCCTACCCCCTTTGTACTGACCAGTCAGTACAAATAGTCGCGCACGCGGTTGCGCGACGCAAGGCGAAGGGATGTGACGCCGTCGGCGTCCTCGCGATCCGGGTGCCCCGGTGATCAGCGCAGAGCGCTCGCAGGACGTACTTCCCAGACCGTCCAGAGCGGGCGGTATCCCTGGCGGGTCCAGAACACCGACGACAGGGGGTTCGTCTGGTTGTAGTACAGGTACGTCCCGGCGGCACCCATGCGGTGCAGCTCGCGGTGGGCGAACGCCATCAGCTGCTGGCCGATCCCGGCGCCGCGGGCTCCGGGCAGCACGGACACGCAATTGACGTAACCCCACCGCCCCGTCGGCAGGCGGCCGCCGGCCCACGTGCCGGGCTCGGCGTCGGTGAGCGCGCACTCGGCGAGGCCCACCGCGATGCCGTCCCGTTCGGCGAGCCACATCGGAGCCGAGATGCGCAGCCGCTCCAGCAGCGTGGTGCGCTTGAGTTCGGCGGCTTCCGGGCGCAGCACGGTGGCGCCGACCAGGGACGAGTACTGCAGCTCGGCGAGTGCCAGGTCGACGACGGCGTCCAGGTCGGCCGGCGTCGCCCGGCGGATCGTGAGAGTCGGTGCGGGGCCGCCTGCCGGCGGCGCACTGCGGCGCACGGCGATGGTGGAGAGAGGTACCAGGCCGTGGTCCAGCAGCGCCCTGGTCCCCTCGGCGTCACGGCTCGGCCAGGTGACGACGGCGGCGGAGTCCGGCCCCGCGTCGCCGACCCGGTCCATCCGCTGCCGCCACGTGCGCAGCAGTGCGTCCATCGCCCGCAGACCGGCGCCGCCGACGAGCGGGTGCAGCTCCCACACCTCGCTCGCCGACCACAGCCGCACGATGGAACCGGGCAGGTGCAGATGGTGGGTGACCACTCCGGCGACCCGGCTGCCGTTCGGCAGGGCCGCGGTGATGACGTCGCCGTCAGGTGGCTCGACGCCGGGTGGCAGCAGCGGATCGAGCACGGCGAACCGCGCCGACTGCGCCTCGACGAGCCCCCGGCCGACCGTCATCCCTACCCCCGTGCGCCTGTCCGCTGTGGAAACAAGGCAGACGTTACGTGTCAGGGCTTGCGGCAGGAAAAGATCGCTGTGCCGGGGAAGAGTTTGCCCCGCAACGGGCTCCACTGGCCCCAGTTCCGGGTGTGTCCATCCGGCCACTCCGGCTCGATCAGGTCGACCAGGGTGAGCCCGGCACCGACGATCTGCCGCACGAAATCACCGGCCGTGCGGTGGTGCTCCACGTAGGTCGCGCGACCGGAGTCGTCGACCTCGACGTAGGGCATGCGGTCGAAGTAGGACTGCGTCACGGTGAGCCCGGAAGGGCCGGGGTCGTCCGGGAAGATCCATCGGATGGGGTGTGTGACGGCGAACACCCAGCGGCCGCCCGGCCGCAGCACCCGCGCCACCTCGCGCATGACGGCACCCGAGTCCGCAACGAAGGGCACTGCCCCGAAGGCCGAGCACGCCACGTCGAACGAGGAGTCCGCGAACGGCAACTGGTCGGCACTGGCCTGCACGAGCGGCACGGCGATGCCGGTGGCCTCGTTCCCCGCGACGGCGTGCCGCAGCATCCCGGCGGAGATGTCCAGCGCGACGACCTCGGCGCCGCCGGCGGCGAGCCAGCGCGCGCACGGCGCCGCTCCGCACCCGACCTCGAGCACCCGCTTGCCGGTCACGTCGCCGAGCAGGCGGACGTCCTCCTCGCGCAGGCCCTCCGGGCACCACCGGAACTCCGCGTCGCCGAGGAAGTCACCGTGCTCGGACTGGTAGTCGTCCGCGTCGGCGTCCCACCAGATGCGGCTCGCGGAGCGCGACTCCACCGGGTCGACGCTCCTCTTGACGATCCCGGTCGTGCCGAGGGTCAGTTCGGCGCTCTCATGACGATCATCGGACGGGGAGTCGGGGCCGGATCCCGGCTGGTTGGACACACTGCTCCTTCAGGGGCACGGGTTTGCCCGGTCGCCACGATGCCGCGTACGATACCGCCCGCGTAGTGGGTTCGCGCTTCCCATGATCCAGGAATACCTGAGAATTGGTCGCTGTTGTACGTGGTGCCCGCTGCGCCGGAACAACCGCTCAGGCCAGACAACCCCAATCCGTACCGGAGCCACCTACCTAATGTCCACCGACACCACCACTGTCCCGGCTGCCACCGCGCCGAAGCAGCAGATCGCTATCAACGATATCGGGACGGAGGAGGACTTCCTCGCCGCCATCGACAAGACCATCAAGTACTTCAACGATGGCGATATCGTCGAGGGCACCATCGTCAAGGTCGACCGGGACGAGGTCCTGCTCGACATCGGCTACAAGACCGAGGGCGTCATCCCCTCGCGCGAGCTGTCGATCAAGCACGACGTGGACCCCAACGAGGTCGTCGCCGTCGGCGATGAGGTCGAAGCCCTCGTTCTCCAGAAGGAGGACAAGGAAGGTCGGCTGATCCTCTCCAAGAAGCGTGCGCAGTACGAGCGCGCCTGGGGCACCATCGAGGCCCTCAAGGAGAAGGACGAGCCGGTCAAGGGCACGGTCATCGAGGTGGTCAAGGGTGGCCTGATCCTCGACATCGGCCTGCGCGGCTTCCTCCCCGCCTCCCTGGTCGAGATGCGCCGCGTGCGCGACCTGCAGCCCTACGTCGGCCGCGAGCTCGAAGCGAAGATCATCGAGCTGGACAAGAACCGCAACAACGTGGTCCTGTCCCGTCGCGCCTGGCTGGAGCAGACCCAGTCCGAGGTCCGCAGCGAGTTCCTCAACCAGCTGCAGAAGGGCCAGGTCCGCAAGGGCGTCGTGTCCTCGATCGTCAACTTCGGTGCCTTCGTGGACCTGGGTGGCGTCGACGGCCTGGTGCACGTCTCCGAGCTGTCCTGGAAGCACATCGACCACCCGTCCGAGGTCGTCGAGGTGGGCCAGGAGGTCACCGTCGAGGTTCTCGACGTCGACATGGAGCGCGAGCGGGTCTCGCTGTCGCTGAAGGCGACGCAGGAGGACCCGTGGCGTCAGTTCGCCCGGACCCACGCGATCGGCCAGATCGTGCCGGGCAAGGTCACCAAGCTCGTCCCGTTCGGTGCGTTCGTCCGCGTGGACGAGGGCATCGAGGGCCTGGTCCACATCTCGGAGCTGGCCGAGCGCCACGTCGAGATCCCGGAGCAGGTCGTCCAGGTCGGCGACGACGTCATGGTCAAGGTCATCGACATCGACCTCGACCGTCGTCGGATCTCGCTGTCCCTCAAGCAGGCCAACGAGGGCTTCACGCCGGACTCGGAGTTCGACCCGACCCAGTACGGCATGGCCGCCGAGTACGACGACCAGGGCAACTACATCTACCCCGAGGGCTTCGACCCGGAGACCCAGGAGTGGCAGGAAGGCTTCGACAAGCAGCGTGAGGAGTGGGAGCGGCAGTACGCCGAGGCCCACAACCGCTACGAGGCCCACATGAAGCAGATCGTCAAGGCCGCTGCGGCCGAGGAAGAGGCTGCCGGGGAGACCAACTACTCCTCCGGTGGCGACACCTCCACCGCGTCCACCGGTGGTGCTCCCGCCCAGAGCGGTGGCACGCTGGCCAGCGACGAGCAGCTCGCCGCTCTGCGCGAGAAGCTGTCGGGTGGCGCCGCCTGATCCGCTAGCCGGATCGCTTGACTGAGCAACCCCGCACCACCTCGGTGGTGCGGGGTTTTCTCTTTGTTGGCAACAACTTCCGAGTGGTTGTGCCCAAGGCCTCTTGGCCGGGGCGTGACTGCCCGCTAGGTTCTGATCTCTATGGGTGGTGGTGTGCGGTCGCGGAGTTCAGTGGGATTGATGGTGGCCTTCCTCGCCGTGGCGGGGGCGAGCTGCTCGGTCGCCCGCGCGCCCGCCGCACCACCGCCGCAGATCCCCACGATCGTCGCGCCGACCTCGTACACGCGGCCGCCCGTGATGGTCGATCGCCCGCTGCCCGACGACTGCGAAGTCGTCGTGCCGGCGGAGCAGATGAACACCGCGCTCGGGCAAAAACTCCCCGGTGAGCCCAAACTGATCGTCGGGGTTCCCCAGGCGTCGGTCGGCCGCACCGGCAAGATCGATTGCTACTACGGGATCCCGGACGGCAAGCCGCTCGGTGCGGCGGTGGTCGTAGTCGGCCTGGCCGCCTACGTCGACGAGGCGACCGCGAAGAACCGGGTCACCGAGAGCGTGGACGCGGAGCGCCAGGACGGCGCGACGGTGAGTGAGATCGACGTCGGGAAGCAGAAGGGAACGCTGGTCGCCACCAAGGATGAACGGCTGGTGATGGGCTCGCTCGGCAAGACCACTTTCGTGGTGCGTGCGAAGAGCGGCGTGCTGCCCGACGACAAGCTCGGGCCGGTCCTCGCCTCCCTCGCCTTCCAGTCGATGACCGTCCCGACTTCCTGATCGTCACTGGCAGACTGTCGCGCATGTTGCGCGTGGGACTGACCGGCGGTATTGGTTCGGGCAAGTCGACGGTGGCGAAGCGGCTCGCCGAGCACGGTGCGGTGCTCATCGACGCCGACCGGCTCGCCCGCGAGGTCGTCGAGCCTGGCACCGACGGGTTGGCCGAGATCGTCGAGGCGTTCGGTGACGGCGTGCTCGACGAGCACGGGGCTCTGGACCGTGCGGCACTGGCCGGCAAGGTGTTCAGCGACGAGACGGCGCGCAGGACGCTGAACGGGATCGTGCACCCGAAGGTCGGCGCCCGCACCGCGGAGCTGATCGCGGCCGCCCCGCCGGAAGCGATCGTCGTTCACGACGTTCCGCTGCTGGTGGAGAACTGCCTGGCGCCCGCCTACCACCTGGTGCTGATCGTCCACGCCGAACCCGAGCAGCGGGTGCGGCGCCTGGTGGAGGCCCGAGGCATGGGCGAGGACGACGCGCGCGCCCGGATCGCCGCGCAGGCGAGTGACGAGCAGCGTCGCGCTGTGGCGGACGTGTGGCTGGACAACACCGGAACACCGGACCAGGTGCTGGCCGAGGTCGACGCGCTGTGGGCCGACCGGCTGGTGCCCTACGAGGCTCACGTCCGCCTGCGTCGTCACCGTCCCACCCCACCGAAGATCGTCCCCTACGACGAGACGTGGCCGCAGCAGGCCGAGCGGATCATCGCCAGGGTCGAGCTCGCGACCGGCCGCCACGTCGAGCACATCGGGTCGACGGCCGTGCCGGGCCTCGCCGCGAAGGACGTGATCGATCTCGAATTGGGGGTTCCGGACCTGGGGGTGGCCGATGAACTGGCCGAGATGCTCGGAGATGCGGGTTTCCCCAGATACGAAGGCATCGACAGTGACACCCCCAAGCCGTTCGACCCTGATCCCGACCACTGGCGCAAGCGCTTGCACGTCAACGCCGATCCCGGCCGCCGGGTCAACTTGCACGTCCGCGTGCAGGGCTCGCCGGCCTGGCGGTGGGCCCTGCAGTTCCGCGACTGGTTGCGCCACGATGCCGAGGCACGCGCGGAGTACGAGCGCCTCAAGCTCCGGCTGGCGGACGAGCACGCCGGGGACAGCTCGGCGTTCGGATACGGCGAGTCGAAGGAGCCGTGGATGGAGGCGGCGGCGGCACGGATGCAGCGATGGGCGCAGGAGACCGGCTACCGCCTTCCCGCCTGAGCGCGGGTGGGGGAAGAGCCGCTACAACGGAGGCCACATGTCGTAGATGCCGCCGTAGGTCAGCCACGCGGTCAGGTCGTGACGGTGCCGGCTGATCTCCTCCAGCGTCCGGTGCACGATGCGCAGTGCCTGGTCCGCGTCATCGGGACCGAGCACCCGCCCGGCGACCGCGGCAGCGAATTCCTCGGAACGCACGATCCGCGCCGTGGTGCCACCGGGGACCGCGAGCCCCAGCAGCAGGTCGGTGGTCTGCCACGAGCGGCCGTCGACCACGACCCGGACGGCGGTCAGCGTGCTCGGACTGCTGCGCGCGTGCCGCGAGCGCGGCCGGTGGTGTGTCAGCTTCAACCCGACGTCGGGTATCAACCAGGTGACTTCGGAATCAGAGAACGGATCCTCCGGGGTGGGGCACTCCATGCGGAGGCCCCAACGCTCGAC
>DASYMV010000320.1:0-6102 GCA_036008865.1 Pseudonocardiaceae bacterium
TTCGGGTGCAGCCGGATCTCGCTCTGCCGTGGTTGCGTGCCGTCGAGCGTCAACGTCGCCTCCACCGGCCGCGCGGGCAGGTCCGGGATCGAGGCGAAGCCGCTCTTGTCGGCGTTTCCGTTCGTCTGCGCCGAACTCATCTGCGCCGAACAGGAGTCCTCCGGCCGGTTGCCGATGCAGGTGGTGTCATCGGTGACCGACGAGGCGTGCAGCTCCAGTGGCGGGGTGACGCACTTGCCGTCCCAGCACACCTTCAGGGTCGCCGTGCGCACGTCTTGCGCCAGCGGCGCCCGCACTTCCACGTTCACGCCCACCGGCACGCCGATCTGGGTGCACGCCTGGGTGACGCCCGCGCGCGCGGCACACCCGCTCAGTGTCGTGACGGCGGCGAGCGCGACCAACGAGTTGCGCAATGCGCCCATGACGACGAGACGTAACCGAACCGTTCTCCGGTTGCCGGGTGATCAGCGTTTTCTCCACCAACGCCGTCGCGGCGGTGTCGGCGTGGGCAGTTCTCCGCTCACCGCGGCCCGCTCGGCGAACGCGGCCGTGTCGTCGCGCGCGCGGCTCCCGGAAGCACGTGGGTGGGCCCGTGCGCAGGTGTCGAAGAGCGGCCTGAACCGATCGCCGAGCGCGTCAACGATGTCCGGGCGCAACAACGCGGCGACGCCGCGCCGTTTGTTCAGCAGGGCGTTCGCCTCGACCCGCAGCCGCTTCGGGTCGAACCCCTCGGGCACTTCGCCGTCGGTGAGGAGCGCGCGCAGGAGATCGGCTTGCGCCGCGGCCAGCTCCGTGTTGCTCGGGTAGTTGTCGTCGCGCTCCAGCAGCACGCCTGGCGGGTTCACCCTGGCGTGCAGCTCGTCCAGCAGGTCGAGCACCTCGGGCAGGACCGCGTTCGCGTGCAGGTTCGCCACGTCGATCAGCAACAAGCAGTCGGTGCGCTCGACGAGCTCGGCGAGGAACTGACCCTCACTCAGCTCGCCACGCGGCCACTCCAGCAGCGCGGCGATGTTCTCCAGTGCCCCAGTGGCACAGGAAGGGTCGCCTGTGCGGTCCTCACGTTGTCGACCAGCACGTCGAGCGCGTCACGGGTTCGTGGAACGGGCATGAGGTGACCGGAGTCGAGGCCTCCTGCCCGCACGAAGCACACGTGGTCGCTGACCAACGGGAGCCGACGGCCTCCGCGACGGCGGCGAGGTGCTCCACGCGGGCGACGTCCACCGGATCTGCGCTGCCGAGGGACAACGACACGGCGTGCGGCAGCACCGGGATCCCGCGTTCGTGCAGCAGCACCACGGACTCCGGGAGGTGCTCGGCGACGGTTCACGAGCCGCCACCGCCGCTCCCGCCACCGGCGGCGAACCCGCTGCTGAGCGCCGGCTGCTAGAGCAAGGCGCTGCGCACGGCGAGATCCGGGTGGGTGGTGAGTCCGCCGAGGGCGACCAGCCCGGACGCGCCGCCGAGGTGATCACGAGCTGAAGGGTCAGCCGACCGACCGGACCCGATCCGCAGGCCGTTGACCAAGCGGAAGAGCCCGACCGCGAAGACGACGCCCAGCGGCACGACCCCCAGGCGCAGCCGTGACTTGGCGGTCTCCGGCGCGACGAGCAGACCGAGATCGGTCAGCCGCTTGCCGACGCTGGTCACGGCCTCGGTGTGGGACACCGTCGGGATCGACCCGTTCACCGTGCGCAGGCCGTGCCGCGAGGCATCGTTCAGGACGGCCCGGTCAACCGCGTTCTGCGCAGTCACGGTCCCGGTGGCCTGCACCGCACCACGCCAGGAGGGACGCAGCGCCTCGGCCTCGATCAGCCGAGCGACGGCGGCCTCGGCGACGCGCTCCGGACCGCCCGCCAGGTAGGCCATTTCGTCGACGTCGAGCTGTCGAGCGGATTCACCGCTCCGCCCTGCCCTCAGGCGCAACCGGACGATGAGCGCGAACGCCGCTGTGGGGGTTCTCACGAGACAGCCCTGCCTCGGGCGGAGGACAGGGGCTGTGCGCTCTCGGCGTCACGCCTTGGCGGAGTCGTCCTCCGTCAAGCGCAGACTGATCGAGTTGATGCAGTAACGCTGGTCCGTGGGCGTGGGGTAGCCCTCGCCCTCGAACACGTGGCCGAGGTGGCTGTGGCAGGTGGCGCACAGGACCTCGGTGCGCACCATGCCGTGCGAGCGGTCCTCGCGCAGCACAATGCTGTCCGCGGCCAGCGGCGAGAAGAACGACGGCCACCCGCAGTGGGACTCGAACTTGGTCTCGCTGCGGAAGAGTTCCGCGCCGCAGGCCCGGCACTCGTAGACACCGACGGTCTTGGTGTCGGTGTACTCACCCACCCAAGCCGGCTCGGTTCCGCCCTTGCGCAGCACGGTGTACTCGGTCGGGGTGAGCTTTTCGTGCCACTCCTGGTCCGACCGGACGACCTTGGGGGTTGCGCCAACGACAGGTTCCATGCCTCCACGCTAATGGGATTTCCCGCGGAAGGTGATTTCGGGGTCTCACCCCTCAGCCGAACAGGATCCCCAGGATCTCGCCGAGGCCGAACCACACGGTGACCAGAACGCCCAACAGCATCAGGCTGACCAGTACCACGGCGACCATCCGCCGGTGACCGCTCGCGCGGTTCGCGGAGTCGGCGAAGTCCTCGACACCGGCGAGGTAGCTTTCGACGGTGTAGGCGGGACGCTGCCGCTCCATCCGGTCCAGGTGTTCCGCGAACGCCCTGACTTCGGGATCGCCGGGATCGAGCCCGATGAGGTCGTCGGCGAACCGGCCCTCAGGTCCCCGAGGGCTCTCGTCGGGTGTCCCGGAACCGAGATGGGTGCCCATAGCGGTCAAGAGTAGTGCCAGGTCAACCGGCCAGAGTCTCGGCGGGACGCACCGCACCGACGGTCTGCCCGTGACCGAGCACGGGAACGGTCGCGAGTTCGCTCAACGGGGTGATGTCGACTCCGAGCTTGCGCAGAGCCGCGACCATGACCACGGGGCGGGCGCGCTGCGAGCCGTCGGCGATCTTCAACGCGGCCGAGGAGCCGTCCGGCAGGCCGATCGCGTACACGCCCTCCGCGCCGTCCTTCGCGACCGCGCCCGGCAGCGAGCGCATCAGCGTCGTCACGTCCCGGCCGGTGCCGCCGACCCACTCGGGGTGGGAGTTCATGGCCTCGGCGATGCGGTGTTCGAGGCTGCCCTCCGGCGCGCTCGCCAGCCGGCCGAACGCCCTGGCCAGGCCGACGAGGCTGATGCCGAACAACGGCGCGCCGCATCCGTCGACGCCCACGGCGCCGACCCGCTCGCCCGCGAGGTCCTCCAGCGTTTCGCGGATCGCGACCTGCAGCGGGTGTGCGGGATCGAGGTAGTTCTCGATCGGCCAGCCGCGCTGCACGCAGGTCGCGAGCATCGCGGCGTGCTTGCCGGAGCAGTTCATGTACTCCGACGCCTTGCCGCGACCGGCCGCCAGGTGCGCGGCGAACGCGTCGGCGCCGATCGGGTGGTCGGGCGTGCACTGCAACGCGTCGGTGCCGAGCCCTGCGCCGGCCAGGATGCGGTGCACGCCCTCGATGTGGAAGTCCTCGCCGGAGTGGCTCGCGCAGGCGAGCGCGAGCAGCTCGCCGTCCAGCTGCAGGCCGTTGCGCAGCATCGCGAGCGCCTGCATCGGCTTGTTGGACGATCTGGGGTAGGCGACCTGCTCCGGGCGGCCGACCGACATCGCGACCTGTCCGTCGGCGTCGAGGGCGACGACGGAGCCGTGGTGCACGGATTCGAGGAACTCGCCGCGCCAGACCTCGGCGACCACTTCGTGCGCCATGCCACTCCTCGTCGCTGTAAACTGTCGACAGTTTAGGGAACGCTTGTCGGGTCGGCCAGGCCAGGAGACGCACGTGACACCACCGCTACGTCTCAGTCTGGCGGGCCAGACGGTGGATGTTCTCCGCGAACTCGTGCTGACCGGGGAGATCGCGCCGGGCGAGCGGCTCAACGAGGTCGGGATCGCCGAGCGTCTCGGCATCAGCCGCGGGCCGCTGCGGGAGGCGATCAGGCATCTCGCGAGCGAGGGGCTGCTCGTCCTCGTCCCACACCGCGGCGCGCACGTGCCGAAGGCCGGCGCCGACGAGGTCCGGGCGCTGTTCGAGCTGCGCACCGCACTCGAGTGCGCTGCCGCGGAGCTGGCTGCGAGCAGGCGCACCGACGCGGACGTCACGCGGTTGCGCGAGGTCAGCGAGGAGTCGCGCCGCAACTACCAGGCGGGCGCGAGGTTCCCGTACCGGCTCGACCTCGCGTTCCACCGCACGCTGCTGGAGGCGGCTCGCAGCCCGCAGATCGCCGAGCAGGTGCGGTTGGTGCAGCAGCGCGTGGTTCTTCTGCGCAGCGGCCTCGACGACGACCCGCCGCACCAGCGCGCGTCGATGGACGACCACGATGCGCTCGTGGAGGCGGTGGCGGGTGGCGTCCCGGACGCCGCGGGCGAGATCATGCGCCGCCATCTCGCCCGTGTCCGCACCCAGATGCTTGCCGACCTGACCGAAAACCCCTCGTGAGTGGTTCGGAGGGCTGTGGCACTCCTAACCACTCACGAGCTGTGAACTGCGCAGATGTACCCGTCCGTCGTCGATGACCACGGTGCCGTCTGCAGTGGCGGTGCGGAAGAGCACCCGGTCGCCGTCACGCCAGGCGCTGACCGCGAGTTCGTCGCCGGGGAACATCGGGCTGGTGAACCGGCCGTGCATCGCGGAGGGCTCACCGAACTCGTCGGCCAGCAGCCGGCAGGTGATCCCGTATGTCGCGAGCCCGTGCAGAATCGGGCGCGGAAAGCCGCCGCGTGCCGCGAAGGCGGGGTCCCAGTGCATCGGATTGCGATCGCCGGTCTGCCGGTAGCGCAGTGCCTGGTCCGGTGCGGTCCGGTATCGGAGCACCACATCGGCGTCGCGGTCGGGGAACGCGACTCTCGACGACGTGCCGCGCTCGCCGCCGAACCCGCCTTCACCGCGGACGAACAGCGACGAGCGGGTGCGGAACCGCACCAGCCCGGTCGCCGGGTCCACCGCCTCGCACTCGCGCGCGACGAGCGCGCCCGACACCTTGTCGAGCAGGTCCGTCACCGTCCGGGTGACCCGCACCTCGCCCTGCACGGGGAGGACGCCGAACAGTTCGACCGACTGCTCGGCGTGCAGCACCTGCGTCATGTCCGCGCCGGGCAGCCCGAGCTGCGGACCGCCGAACTCGGCCAGCACGATCGCGAAGGTGGGCACGACCCGCTCCGGATCGGGAGCGCCCACCGCCTCGGCGTAGCGCGCGACGTCGTCGAGGGTCCACGACTGCGTCAGCGGACCCTCGACGCGCCCCACGATCCCGCGGTCGAGACTCACCCCAGCGTCCCGGTGACCTTCGCGTGGCCCTTGAGCAGGTTCCGGGCGATGGTGCGGCGCTGGATCTCGTCGGTGCCCTCGTAGATGCGCAGCAGCCGCAACTCCCGGTACCAGCGCTCGATCGGCAGTTCCCTGGTGTAACCCATACCACCGTGGATCTGCAGCACGCGGTCCACGATCTCGTTGGCCTTGATGCCGCCGTAGAGCTTCGCCATCGACTGCGCCTGACGGGAGTCGGCGCCCTGGTCGACCAGCCACGCGGCGTGCAGCACGAGCCAGCGCAGCGCCTCGATCTCCACCGCGGAATCGGCGATCATCCACTGGATGGCCTGGCGCTCGGCGATGGGCTGGCCGAACGTCACCCGGTTGTTGGCCTGCTCGATGGACATCTCGACCAGCCGCTCGCACGAGCCGATCGCGCGGGCGGGCAGCAGGTAGCGGCCCTGGCCGATCCACTGCATCGCCAGGTTGAAGCCCTTGCCGACCTCGCCGAGGACGTTCTCCTCCGGCACGCGGACGTTGTCGAACACCAGCGCGGCAGGACCCCACTGACCCATCGTGGGGATCGGCTCGGACTTCCATCCCATGTCGCGGTCGACCAGGAAGCAGGTGACGCCGCCGGCTGCGCCCTTCTCCTTGTCCGTCACCGCGAACACCATCGTGAAGTCGGCCTCGTTGCCCTGGGTGATGAACGTCTTCTCGCCGTTGATCACCCACTCCGAGCCCTCCTTGCGCGCGGAGGTGCGG
>DASYMV010000321.1:0-21319 GCA_036008865.1 Pseudonocardiaceae bacterium
GTAGTGGGCCCTGTGACGGGGGATCGGCCTCGACACAGGGCCCACGCCGCGTTCTGCAGAAGAGGCGGTGCGGCGCAGGACTTCAGTACCGGTTCACCGCAAGCCGGGCCGCGAGGCGGCGATGCGCACCCACGTCACCAGCAGCACCACCACGGCGGCCACGGCGATGACGAGCCCGACACCGGGGCCAGGCCCCGGCTGGTGACTGGTCGTGGTCTGCGTGGACCAGATCGACAGCACGCCGGTCACCGAACCGATGAAGCAACCGAGCGCGCACAGCCACGCGATCGCCCAGCGCCGCAGCGTGAGGCCCAACGCGGAGCCCAGCACACCGGCCACCACCGCCGCGCAGGCGAACACCCGAGGCACCACACCCACCTTGACCTCGTTCGGGACATCGCCGAGCAGCACCTGCAAGCCGCTCACGGGGCCGACCCACGGCAGCAACACGGCCACGAGGATCACCAGTACGGCGAACGCGATCACCATCGCGAGGGCGCCGGGTTCGAACCACCTCGCCGCCGACCGTCCCGCCGCCTCTATCTCGCGGCGGAGCTCTGCCATGTCGTCGGGCTCGTTGGTCACAGAGCCGAGCACCCCCCGGCCGCGACCGACTCGGGCCGTGCCGAATCCTGCTGGGCCGGCGTACCGAACGACGGCAGTCCCAGGCTGACGCCGGAGGTCTTCGGTCGCAGGCCCGCCTCGGCGTTGTCACCGGCCTTGGTGCGGCGGTGGCTGATCAGCTCGCCATCAGCGACCAGGTGGTGCGGCGCGGCGTAGGTGATCACGGTCTCGACGACGTCTCCCGGACGGATCGGGGCACCCATCGGCGTGAAGTGCACGAGCCGGCCGTCACGCGCCCGCCCGCTCATCCGATGCGTCTCGGCGTCCTTGCGGCCCTCACCGGATGCCACGAGCACCTCGACGGTCCGGCCGACCTGCTCGGAGTTGAGCTCCCAGGAGATCTCCTCCTGAAGCGCGATGAGCCGGTCGTAGCGCTCCTGCACGACCTGCTTGGGCAGCTGGTCCGGGAGGTCGGCGGCGGGCGTGCCCGGCCGCTTGGAGTACTGGAAGGTGAAGGCGCTGGAGAAGCGCGCCTCGCGCACGACGTCGAGCGTGGCCTGGAAGTCCTCCTCCGTCTCACCGGGGAAGCCGACGATGATGTCGGTGGTGATCGCCGCGTCGGGCATGGCCTTGCGGACGTTGTCGAGGATTCCCAGGTACTTGCCGGAGCGGTACGACCTGCGCATCTCCTTGAGGACGCGGTCGGAGCCGGACTGCAGCGGCATGTGCAGCTGGTGACACACGTTGGGCGTCTCGGCCATCGCCGCGATCACGTCGTCGGTGAAGTCCTTCGGGTGCGGGGAGGTGAACCGCACGCGCTCCAGCCCGTCGATGCCCCCGCAGGCGCGCAGCAGCTTGCCGAAGGCGAGCCGGTCACCGAACTCGACGCCGTAGGAGTTCACGTTCTGCCCCAGCAGCGTCACCTCGAGCACGCCCTCGGCGACGAGAGCCTGCACCTCGGCGAGCACGTCGCCCGGTCGCCGGTCCTTCTCCTTGCCGCGCAACGACGGGACGATGCAGAAGGTGCACGTGTTGTTGCAGCCCACCGACACCGACACCCAGCCGGAGTACGCCGAGTCGCGGCGCGCGGGCAGCGTCGAGGGGAAGACCTCCAGCGACTCCAGGATCTCGACCTGGGCCTCCTGGTTGTGGCGGGCACGCTCCAGCAGCACCGGCAGAGAGCCGATGTTGTGCGTGCCGAAGACCACGTCGACCCACGGCGCGCGCCGGACGATCTCGCCCTGGTCCTTCTGCGCCAGGCAGCCACCGACGGCGATCTGCATGTCCGGGTTGGCCGTCTTGACCGGCGCCAGGTGACCGAGTGTGCCGTAGAGCTTGTTGTCGGCGTTCTCCCTGACCGCGCAGGTGTTGAACACCACGACATCGGGAGAGGCGTCCCCGGAGACGGGTGCGTAACCGGCGTCTTCCAGCAATCCGGCGAGGCGCTCGGAGTCGTGCACGTTCATCTGGCAGCCGAACGTTCGGATCTGGAAGGTCTTGGGAACGCGGGTCTCCACCACGACTACAGGGTAATCCCGGTACGTGGCGCATCCGGACGGGCCAGCCGTTCGCAGCTTCAGGACACCGGCGCCCACGTGGCACGATGCGCGGATGTCAGGGACGCTTCGACGACTCCACGCCGCGGGAGCCGTGCTCGCCATCGCGGCGATGGCGCTCACCGCGTGCGGCAGCGATTTCACCGGCGTCAAGCTGACGATGGTGACCGGCAACGCGTCTGGCGTCTACCACAAGCTCGGCGGCGTGCTCGCCGACGCGTGGAGCGCACAGCTGGGTATCGCGCACCCGCAGGTGGTGTCGACCGCCGGATCGGTCGACAACCTGGAGCGGCTGCGCACCGGGCAGGCCGACGTGGGTTTCTCCGCCGCCGACGCGGCGTCCGACGCCACGCTCGCCAACCGGCCGCGCAAGCTGCGGGCGCTCGCGAGAATGCACGACGACTACCTCCAGGTGGTGGTGAGAGCCGACCTGCCCGCGCGCGAGCTCGCCGGGCTCAAGGGGCTGCGGGTCTCGATCGGCGAACCGGGGTCGGGCGTCGAGTTCATCGCGAAGCGGCTGCTGGGATCGGCGAAGATCTCCTCCGACGGCGATCTCGTCACTCGTCAGCTGGGGCTGGGTGACTCGCTCACGGCGATGCGCGACGGCACGCTCGACGCGTTCTTCTGGTCCGGCGGCGTCCCGACCCCCGGCGTGACGAACCTCGCGGAGTCGATCCCGCTTCGCATGCTGGACCTGAGCGACGTGCTGCCGGTGCTGCGCAAGCAATACCCGGTCTACGGATCGGCGACGCTGCCGGCATCGGCCTACGGGCTGCCCGGCGGACCGATCACGACGCTCGTGGTGCGCAATTTCCTGTTGGCCACCGACGCGATGTCCGACGACGTGGCGGAGGCACTCGTGCGGGGGATCTTCCTGGCGCAGCCGGAGCTGCAGAAGGCGAATTCGGCGGCCAGGTCCATAGAGATCCGCTCGGCGATCGAGACCACACCGGTCGATCTGCATCCGGGTGCCGCGCGCTATTACCGATCCGTCAAGGTCTGATCCGCGGGCCCCTCACCCGTGAATTGCGAATTCCACATTCGCGAAGCGCGATGGAGGTCACACGGCCGGGATTTGCACGACGACGCGCAATCCACCGCCGTCCGGCCTTTCGAGACGGACTTCACCGTCCACGCGTTCCACGATTCGCCGGACGATCGACAATCCGAGGCCGGAACCCGGCACGTTCTGGTGCGTCGGACTCCGCCAGAACCGGTCGGTCGCCCGCTCCAACTCGTCGTCCTGCAGACCCGGACCGTGATCGCGCACGGCGATGCGCACGACTCCGTCACGGCGCCGCACGTCAACGTGGATCAACGTCGACTCCCCGGTGAACTTGAGGGCGTTGTCGAGCAGCGCGTCGAGAACGGCCTCCACTCCCCGCGGTGGCGCGAGCGCCGTTCCGCCGGGCTCGCCGTCCAGCACCAGGTGCACGTCCTTCGACGCGGCGGCCGGCGTCCACGCCGCCAGGCGTCCGGCGACCGCGCGGTCCACGTCCACGGCGACCGGGTCCACGGAGCTCGACTCGGCGCGCGCCATCGACAGCAGCTCGTCGAGGATCCGGTTCAGCCGGTCCGTCTCGGACAGCGCCGCGATCTGGTGCACCTCGGCCTCCGGGTCGACGTGACCTTCCAGGTTGGACAGTCGCAGCTTCAAGGCCGTCAACGGGTTGCGGAGCTGGTGCGAGGCGTCGGCGACGAACGCGCGTTGCGCGGCGAGTGCGTCACCGAGGTTCGCGGCCATCTGGTCGAACGACCGGCTGAGCTTGCGCAGCTCCGGCGGGCCGCTGTCCGCCCCCACCGGCTGCACCGGCTGCCCGGACACCACAGCGGCGAGGAGCTTGCCCGTGGCGTCGTCGAGCCTGCGCACCGGCCGCAGCGTCCACCGCACGACCGGCAGCGCGGCCAGCACGGCCAGGCCCAGCACGAGCAGGCTCGACACGAGCAGGACCGTCCACCAGATCAGCACCCGCAACCTGGTCTTGTCCGTGGGCGAGGAGGTCACCACGACACCCCGGACCTCACCGTCGACCAGCACCGGCTCCGCGAGGACGAGCTGCTTGTCGTCCCAGGGCATGACGAGCGCGGGAGCGTCGGGAAGGCGCCCGGCGAGCGCGCTGTTGACGGCGTCCGCGACGTCGGGACTGGAAGTGTCCAATCCGGACCGCGATGCCACGACCGTCTTCGGGTCGCGGTCCAGGACGGCGACGCCGATCCCGTAGAGCTGGTCGTAGCGCTCGAGCTCGGGTGTCAGCAACGACGGCTGGTCGTCGATCAACGGTCGTTGCGCGATGGAGGAGAAACGGCTCGTGTCGGTCAGCCGATCGAGGAAGAGCCGCTGCTGCTCGGCCGAGGCCACGCCACGACCGAGCGGTATCCCCATGCCGAGCAGCACGAGCACAACCAGTGAGAGCACGATGCCCAACAGCCGTGAGCGCACTTACTCGCCACCCGTGGCCGTGATGTTGCCCAGCCGATACCCCACACCGCGCACCGTCTCCAGCAGAGCGGGCCTGCCGAGCTTCGTGCGCAGTGTCGCCACGTGGACGTCGAGCGTCCGATTGGCACCCGACCACGTGCGGCCCCACACCTCCGCCAGGATGCGCTCCCGCGTGCACACCGCACCGCCCGCGGCCGCGACGAGCGCGAGCACCTGGAACTCCTTGCGCGACAGCGCGACGGGCTCGCCCCCCACGGTCACCTCGTGGCGGCCCAGGTCGACCCGCACGTCGGCGATCTCGAACACCTCGGTGCCGGTACCACCGATCCCGACCGGATCACCCCGGCGACGCCGCACCGCGTGCACCCGCGCCACGAGCTCACCGACGTCGTAGGGCTTGACCAGGTAGTCGTCCGCGCCGGCGTGCAGCCCCAGTATCCGGTCGTCGATCTCTCCTCGCGCGGACACCACGATGATGGCCACGTCACTCGCCGCTCGGATGTGGCGGCACAACGTGACTCCGTCGACGTCGGGCAGCCCGAGGTCGAGCAGGACGACGTCCGCCCCGGCCAGCCTGTCGAGCGCGCCCTTGCCGGTGGCCTGCCGGTCGACGGTGAAACCTCGCCTTGTCAGCGCCGGGACCAGCGCTTCTGCCACACGGTCGTCATCCTCGACGAGCAGCACTCGCACGTGTGTCCCTCCTGGTTCGGCAGAGCCGGCTTGTGACAGAGTTGGAACCCTAAGTCTTGCTCAATCGCCTGGACTGGTGTGGCCATTCGCACCTACGTTTCCCGCCAGCGCCGATGACCGACACATGGAGGAACCGATGAATTCCCCCGCTGCCGCGCCGCCGATGATCCGGATGGCAGGCGTGGACAAGTTCTTCGGGCCCCTGCACGTGCTGAAGGACGTGCAGCTCGAAGTTTCGAAGGGTCAGGTCGTCGTCGTGCTGGGTCCCTCGGGCTCGGGCAAGTCGACCCTGTGCCGCACCATCAACCGCCTCGAGCCCATCGACTCCGGCACGATCGAGGTCGACGGGCAGCCGTTGCCGGCCGAAGGAAAGGCCCTCGCCCGGCTCCGCGCAGACGTGGGCATGGTGTTCCAGTCCTTCAACCTCTTCGCTCACAAGAGCATTGTGGACAACGTTCTGCTGGCACCGACGAAGGTCCGGAAGATCCCGGCCGCCGACGCCCGCAGGACCGCGATGGAACTGCTGGAGCGGGTCGGCATCGCGAATCAGGCGGAGAAGTTCCCCGCTCAGCTGTCGGGCGGCCAGCAGCAGCGCGCGGCGATCGCTCGCGCGCTGGCGATGCGTCCGAAGGTGATGCTGTTCGACGAGCCCACGTCCGCCCTGGACCCGGAGATGGTCCAGGAGGTGCTCGACGTCATGACGACGCTGGCCAAGGACGGGATGACGATGCTCGTGGTCACCCACGAGATGGGCTTCGCCCGCAAGGCCGCGGACCGCGTGATCTTCATGTCGGATGGCGAGATCGTCGAGGATTCCACCCCGAACGAGTTCTTCTCGGCGCCGAAGTCCAACCGCGCGAAGGACTTCCTTGGCAAGATCTTGACCCACTGAAGTCCACCAACAGCGGCGCTTCGACCAGCGCTGCCAGACCGACAGAGCAGGAGAAGGACGATGAGGGTTCGCACCCGCACCCTTGCGGTGGTGCTGCTGGCAGGCGGCCTCGCGCTGTCCGCGTGCGGCAAGCAGGGAAGTCCCAGCGACTCCGGTTCGGCCCCGGCGCAGAGCGTCGCGTCCGACGTGAAGGTCGACGGCTCGCCGACGTTCGACAAGATGAAGAGCCGCGGCCGGGTCGTCATCGGCGTCAAGGAGGACCAGCCCGGTCTGGGCTACAAGGACCCGACGACGAACAAGTACAGCGGTTTCGACGTCGAGATCGCCAAGCTGGTCGCTGCTCAGCTCGGCTACGGCGAAGACAAGATCGATTACAAGGCGATCGCCTCCGCCGGCCGCGAGCAGGCCATCATCAACGGTGACATCGACTACTACGTCGGCACCTACACGATCAACGCCCCACGCAAGGACAAGGTCTCCTTCGCCGGCCCGTACTTCACCGCGGGCCAGGACCTGCTGGTGAAGAAGGAGGACAACTCCATCACCGGACCCGAGACCCTCAAGGGCAAGAAGGTCTGCTCGGTGACCGGCTCGACCCCGATCAAGAACATCAAGGACAAGGGCTACACCGAGCCGGGGAACATCCTCGAGTACCAGAACTACTCGCAGTGCGTCTCCAAGCTGGCTGAAGGTGCCATCGACGCGGTGACCACCGACGACGCCATCCTGAAGGGCTACGCCGCCCTGGAGCCGGACAAGTACAAGGTCGTCGGCAAGCCGTTCTCCAACGAGCCGTACGGCATCGGCATGGCGCACGACGACAAGGCGCTGCGCGACAAGGTGAACAACGTCCTGCAGAAGTCGCTGGACGACGGCACCTGGCAGAAGATCTACGACGCGACCCTCGGAAAGTCGGGCTCGACCGCCAACAAGCCGGTCATCCAGCCTTACTGAACGACACGGCAGGCCGGTGATCTCGCTTCGGGCGAGGTCACCGGCCACGCCCCCAGTCTCCGGCGAGGAACCCGATGAGTGTCCTTACCAGCAACTTCCAGCTCTTCCTGAAAGCCTTCGGCACCACGATCCAGTTGTTCCTGCTCGCCGCTGTGGGCTCGCTGGTGCTGGGCACGATCCTGGCGATGCTGCGCGTCAGCCCGGTGCCGATGTTCCGAGCCGCAGGCACCACCTATGTCACCGTGCTGCGCAACACTCCGCTGACCCTGGTCTTCTTCTTCTTCACGTTCGCCTACCCGCTGCTGAAGATCCTTAAGCTCGACCCGTTCACCGGGGCGGTCGTCGCGCTCACCCTGTACACCTCCGCGTTCATCTGCGAAGTGGTGCGCTCGGGCATCAACACGGTCCCCGTCGGTCAGGCCGAGGCCTCTCGCGCCCTCGGCCTCACCTTCACGCAGATGATCTCCCACGTGGTGCTGCCCCAGGCCATGCGCTCGGTCGTCCCACCGATGGTGAGCACGCTCATCGCACTGCTGAAGAACACCACCATCGCCGCGGGGTTCTCGGTCTCCGAGGCCGGCGCCATTCGCGACAGCCTGTCCGAGCAGGGCGCGAACATGCTCGTCGGCATGTCGTGGGTGGCGGTCTTCTTCGTGGTTCTGGTGATCCCGCTGACCCTGCTGCAACGCAGCCTCGAGAAGCGCTGGAGCGTGGCCCGATGAGCTCTGTTCTGTTCGACGTGCCAGGCCCCAAGGCGCGGCTGCGGCATCAGATCATGGCGGTTCTGGGCGTCCTCGTTCTGCTCGGCATCCTCGGCTTCGTCGTCTACCGCTTCTACGACAGCGGCCAGTTCGAGGCCCGCAAGTGGGAGTGGCTGCAGTACGAGCAGATCCAGCTCGGACTGGTCAACGGGTTGGTGAACACCCTGAAGGCGTTCGCCGCGGGTGCGGTCCTGGCGCTGCTCTTCGGTGCGGTGTTCGCCGCGGGCCGGCTCTCCGATCACGCCGTCTTCCGGGCGCCCTCGATGGTGATCGTCGAGTTCTTCCGCGCGATTCCGCTGCTCGTGATGATGTTCATCTTCTACTACGGCTTCCCGACGATCGGCGTGAAGATGTCGCCGTTCGCCGCCGTGGTGATCAGCCTGATGCTGTACAACGGCTCGGTGCTGGCCGAGGTGTTCCGCGCGGGCATCCTCTCGCTGCCGCGGGGGCAGAGCGAGGCCGCCTACGCCCTGGGCATGCGCAAGACGCAGGTCATGACGCTGGTCCTGCTGCCGCAGGCGCTGCGCGCGATGCTGCCGACGATCGTGAGCCAGCTCGTGGTGCTGCTCAAGGACACGGCGCTGGGCTTCATCATCACCTACGAGGAACTGCTCTACTACGCCAAGAACCTCGGTGGCATTTTCGAGTTCGGTCGTCCCTACGTCCCGGTGACACTGGTGACGGGTGCGCTCTACATCGGCATGTGCCTGCTGTTGACGGCGCTGGCCAGGTACCTGGAGAAGCGCAACCGCCGCAGCAGGAAGGTCGTCCCGACGGACACGAAGAAGACGGACGAGGTCGTGCCGGCCGGCGACGCCGGCGGTGTGGGCATCGGCGTCTGAACGGTGTGTGACGAAGGGGCGCTCCCGGTTTCCGGGGGCGCCCCTTCTCGGCAGCGACGAGGTCAGCGCGTACGGCGGAAGATCTTGTTGCCGAGCCACACGATCGGGTCGTAGCGGCGGTCGGCGACGCGCTCTTTCATCGGGATGAGCGCGTTGTCGGTGATCTTGATGTGCTCCGGGCACACCTCACTGCAGCACTTGGTGATGTTGCAGAATCCGAGCCCGTGCTCGGCCTGCGCCGCCGCGGTCCGGTCGGCCGTGTCGAGCGGGTGCATCTGCAGTTCGGCGATCCGCATCAGGTAGCGCGGGCCCGCGAACGACTCCTTGTTCTCCTCGTGGTCGCGCACCACGTGACAGGTGTTCTGGCACAGGAAGCACTCGATGCACTTGCGGAACTCCTGCGAACGTTGCACGTCGACCTGCTGCATCCGGTACTCACCCGGTGCCAGTTCCTTCGGCGGGCGAAACGACGGGATCTCCCGCGCCTTCGTGTAGTTGAACGACACGTCGGTGACGAGATCGCGGATCACCGGGAACGTGCGCATCGGCGTCACGGTCACCGTCTCCGACTCGGCGAAGGTCGACATGCGGGTCATGCACAGCAGCCGTGGCCTGCCGTTGATCTCCGCCGAGCACGACCCGCACTTGCCCGCCTTGCAGTTCCACCGCACCGCGAGATCCGCGCACTGGGTGGCCTGCAGTCGGTGGATCACGTCGAGCACGACCTCGCCCTCGTTCACCTCGACGGTGAAGTCGCGCAACTCGCCCCCGGCCGCATCACCGCGCCACACCCGGAAGTGCCCCTGGTAGCCCATCTCAGCGCCCCGTTTCCAGCTCGTCGCCGGTGAGGTAGTTCTGCAGCTCCGCGAAGTCGAACAGCTCGAGCAGATCACCGCGGATCGGGATCTGCGGACGCTCGGCGATGTGGACGTTGTCGTCCGGCGCAGAGCACACGAGCAGCCTGCGCCGCCACTCCGCCTCCATCTGCGGGAAGTCGTCGCGCGTGTGCCCGCCCCTGCTCTCCGTGCGCAGCAGCGCCGCCTTCGCGACGCACTCGCTGACCACGAGCATGTTGCGCAGGTCCAGCGCCAGGTGCCAGCCGGGGTTGAACTGCCGGTGCCCCTCGACGGTCACCGTCTTCGCCCGCCGCTTGAGTTCGTCGAGCCGGTCGAGCGCCTGCTGCATCTCCCCTGCCTTGCGGATGATCCCGACGAGGTCGTTCATCACCTGCTGCAGCTCCACGTGCAGTGTGTACGGGTTCTCCCCGCCGTTACCGGAGAACGGGGCCAGCGCGACACGCTCGGCTTCCGCGACCGCGTCGGGCGGCGCCACCGGGCGCTCGGCGAGCGCGAGCACGTACTCGGACGCGCTGGCGCCCGCACGCATGCCGAACACGAGCAGGTCCGACAACGAGTTGCCGCCCAGCCGGTTCGAACCGTGCATGCCGCCGGAGACCTCCCCGGCCGCGTGGAGTCCCGGCACCGAGGAGGACGCGGTGTCCGGGTCGACCTCCACCCCACCCATCACGTAGTGACAGGTGGGGCCGACCTCCATCGGTTGCTCGGTGATGTCGACATCGGCCAGTTCCTTGAACTGGTGGTGCATCGACGGCAGGCGCCGGGTGATCTCCTCGGTCGGCAGCCGGGTCGACACGTCGAGGAACACTCCACCGTGCTCGGTGCCGCGACCGGCCTTGACCTCGGAGTTGATCGCCCGCGCCACCTCGTCGCGGGGCAGCAGTTCCGGCGGGCGCCGGTTGTTGTCCGGATCGTCGTACCAGCGATCGGCCTCGGCCTCGTTGTCGGCGTACTTCTCCTTGAAGACCTCGGGGATGTAGTCGAACATGAAGCGCTCGCCCTCGGAATTGCGCAGGACGCCGCCGTCGCCGCGCACCGACTCGGTGACGAGGATGCCCTTGACGCTGGGCGGCCAGACCATGCCGGTCGGGTGGAACTGGACGAACTCCATGTTGATCAGTGAGGCTCCCGCGCGCAGTGCGAGCGCGTGGCCGTCACCGGTGTACTCCCATGAGTTCGAAGTGACCTTGAACGACTTGCCGATGCCGCCGGTCGCGAGGATCACCGCAGGCGCGTCGAAGTGCACGAAACGACCGCTCTCCCGCCAGTACCCGAACGCTCCGGCGATTCGACGGCGTCCTCGCGGGCCGCCCGCGCCCCCGCTGTCCAGGAGCAGGTCGGTCACGGTGCACTCGGCGAACACCTTCAGCCGTGCCTCGTAATCGCCCAGCTCGGCGTGGTCCTCCTGTTGCAGCGACACGATCTTCTGCTGCAGGCTGCGGATCAACTCCAGGCCGGTGCGGTCTCCGACGTGCGCGAGCCGTGGGTACTCGTGTCCACCGAAGTTGCGCTGGCTGATCCGCCCGTCGGCGGTGCGGTCGAAGAGCGCGCCGTACGTCTCGAGCTCCCAGACCCGGTCCGGGGCCTCCTTGGCATGCAGCTCGGCCATGCGCCAGTTGTTGAGGAACTTGCCTCCACGCATGGTGTCGCGGAAGTGCACCTGCCAGTTGTCCTTCGAATTCACGTTGCCCATCGCCGCTGCGATGCCGCCCTCGGCCATGACCGTGTGAGCCTTGCCGAACAGCGACTTGCAGAGCACAGCGGTGCGCATCCCGTGCTCACGGGCTTCGATCGCCGCTCTCAGACCGGCTCCTCCCGCGCCGATCACCAGTACGTCGAACGAGTGCCTCTCGAGCTCGGCCATGAGACCCCTCTTCAGAAGAAGCGCAGGTCGGTGATCGACCCGCTCGCCACCAGGGCGACGTAGAAGTCGGCGAACGCGACTGTGAACAGGGAGAGCCACGCCCAGCGCATGTGGTGGGCGTTGAGCCGTGACACCCACGTCCACGCCTTGTAGCGCAGCGGGTGCCGGGAGAAGTGCGTCAGTCTGCCGCCCATCACGTGACGGCAGGAGTGGCACGACAACGAGTAGAGCCACAGCATCGTGGCGTTGGCCAGCAGCACCAGCGCGCCCAGTCCCATGTGGCCCCAGTTGCCCTGCGGGTCCCGGAAGGCGATCACCGCGTCGTAGGTGAGGATCACGTTGAACACGAGGCCGGCGTAGAAGAAGTACCGGTGGATGTTGTTCAGCACCAGCGGGAAGCGGGACTCGCCGGTGTACTTGCCGTGCGGTTCGGCGACGGCACACGCCGGCGGAGACGCCCAGAACGCCCGGTAGTAGGCCTTGCGGTAGTAGTAGCAGGTCAGCCGGAAACCCAGCGGGAAGATCAAGACGATCAGCGCGGGCGAGAGCTTCCACCAGTCGCCGAACAAGTGCACGTCGCTCGTACCGGGCAGACAGTTCGTCGCCAGGCACGGCGAGTAGAACGGGGACAGGTAGGGCGGGCTGTAGTAGGCGGTGCCGGCGAACGCCCTGATCGTCGCGTAGACGATGAACGCGACCAGCGCCAGCACCGTCAGCGCAGGTTGCAGCCACCACCGGTCCGTGCGCAGCGTGCCTGCGTCGATTCGCGCCCGGCCCGCGGCGTCAGTTCCCGCTGTCATTCCCCACCCCGGTTCCACGTCGTTGTGGTGCGGCGGTCCTGTGCCCCCTGTGAACGGGGCCACAGGCGTCGGATCAGGGCCTGCGGTGGTACCCGCCCAGGCCTTCGTCGTCGGCGTCCTCCCACAGCGAGGCGTCGTAGGGCGTGTCCGGCACCACGACGACCTCGCTTTCCGCACATGGAGCCTGACGCTGCCGCGGAGTGCTTTCCAGGTCGGCGAGTTCGGCGGCGTCGATGCTCATCCGCTCGACGTCGTTGGCCAGACGTTGCACCGCAGCGACGTCGCCGTAGCGCGATCGGAGCGTTCCAACGCACTGACGGAGCTGCCCGATCGTCCGCCGCAATTCCGTGATCTCCGTGGACGTCATGTCGTCACCTCACCCGTACCTCGCTGGTGATCCGAGTTCCGACTCTGCCTCGAAGTGCGCTGTGTGACAAGGACCACACGGCAAGATTCGCAGGCAGTTCACATCCCACCTACTGAATCGGTTTTGATTCGATCGCGGGTACTGACCTAGTGTGGGTGTCGTCACGTCCGCAGTGGAACGCCAGCGCTGTCGTCCACCGGGCCCCAGGGCCCGTGATCATCCGGAGACAGTCACCGATGAGCGAACTGCACCCCGTGGTGGCCGAGGTCACCGCACGCATCGCCGCGCGGAGCGCGGCCGGCCGATCGGCGTACCTGGAACGCGTCACGACTGCCGCCCAGCAGAACACAGCCCGCAGCGGCATGGCGTGCAGCAACCTGGCGCACGGCTTCGCCGCCTTCGCGGGCGCGGACAAGGCCGCGCTGCGCGCGTTGCGCAAGCCCAACGTGGCCATCGTGTCCGCCTACAACGACATGCTGTCGGCCCACCAGCCGATGCAGGAGTTCCCGGCGTGGATCAAGGGCTCGGTGCTCATGGCCGGCGGCGTCTCCCAGTTCGCCGGTGGTGTGCCCGCCATGTGCGACGGGATCACCCAGGGACGCGACGGCATGGAGCTGTCGCTGTTCAGCCGTGACGTCATCGCGATGTCCACCGGCGTCGCACTCTCGCACGAGATGTTCGACGCGGCGCTGCTGCTCGGCGTGTGCGACAAGATCGTGCCCGGCATGCTGATCGGGGCGCTGTCCTTCGGCCACCTGCCCGCGATCCTCGTGCCGGCAGGTCCGATGGCGTCCGGGCTGCCCAACTCCGAGAAGAGCCGTGTGCGCCAGCTCTACGCCGAGGGCAAGGCGACCCGTGAGGACCTCCTGGAGGCCGAGGCGGCGTCGTACCACTCCCCCGGCACGTGCACCTTCTACGGCACGGCGAACTCGAACCAGATGGTCGTCGAGGTCATGGGCCTGCACCTGCCCGGTGCGAGCTTCGTTCAGCCGAACACCCCCCTGCGCCGGGCGCTCACCGAGCACGCCGGGCGCCGCGCCGTCGAGATCAGCCGCGGCGAGTCGTACACCCCGATCGCCGAGGTGCTCGACGAGCGCGCGATCGTCAACGGCGTGGTGGCGCTGCTCGCCACCGGCGGCTCGACCAACCACACGATGCACCTGGTCGCCATCGCGTCGGCCGCGGGCATCGAGCTGAGCTGGGACGACTTCTCCGACCTGTCCTCGGTCGTCCCGCTGCTCGCGCGGGTCTACCCGAACGGCAGTGCGGACATCAACCACTTCGCCGCCGCGGGCGGCGTCCAGTTCCTGATCGGCGAGCTGATCGACGGGGGGTTCCTGCACCGCGACGTGCGGACGGTCGCCGGTGACGGCCTCGACCGCTACCGCCAGGAGCCGCTGTTGCTCGACGGCGAGCTCGTGTGGCGCGATGGTCCGTCGCACAGCCTCGACACGGACGTCCTGCGCGGCATCGACGCGCCGTTCGCACCGGACGGCGGTCTGCGCATGCTCGCGGGCAACCTGGGCCGCTCGGTGATCAAGGTGTCCGCGGTGGCGCCGGAGAACCGCGTCGTGGAGGCACCGGCACGGGTGTTCACCTCGCAGCAGGCCTTCGCCGAGGCCTTCCGAGCGGGTGAGCTCGACCGCGACGTCGTCGTGGTCGTGCGGCAGCAGGGGCCCCAGGCCAACGGCATGCCGGAACTGCACGGTCTGACGCCGCCGCTGGGCGTGCTGATGGATCGCGGTCACAAGGTCGCACTGGTGACCGACGGCCGCATGTCCGGTGCGTCGGGCAAGATCCCCGCCGCTATCCAGGTCACCCCGGAGGCCGCCGTCGGTGGTCCGCTTGCGCGGGTCCGCGACGGTGACGTGCTGCGGCTCGACGCCGAGACCTGCACCCTGGAAGCGCTGGTCGACACGGCGGAGCTGGCGAGCCGCGAGCTCGTCGACTTCCCACCGGACGCCCAGGCGTGGGTGGGCACCGGTCGTGAGCTGTTCGCGGCGCTGCGCCGTTCGGTCGGTCCGGCCGATCGCGGTGCCAGCGTGTTCGGCCCCATCGCGGCCTCGCACTTCGCGGGCCAGGTGTCATGAGGGGACTCTTCGTGACATTCAACGTCCTGAAAGCTCCCCTCATGACTGCACCTGGAGTTGCACGGTGAACACCGACCTGCTGGACCTGTCTCCCGTCATCCCCGTGGTGGTGGTGGACGACGCAGACCACGCGGTGCCGCTGGCCGAGGCGTTGCTGCGCGGTGGTGTGGGCGTGATCGAGTTGACGCTGCGCACGCCTGCGGCGCTCGCCGCCATCGAGCGGATCGCCGCGGAGGTGCCCCAGATCGTGATCGGAGCGGGCACCATCACCGCACCGGAGCACGCCGAACAGGCGGCCAAGGCCGGTGCCGCGTTCCTGGTCACGCCCGGCAGCACGGACCGGGTGCTGAACGCTGCGGAGGACACCGGTCTTCCGCTCCTGCCCGGCGCTGCCACGGTGTCGGAGGCGATGCGGCTGGCCGAGCGAGGGCTGACCGCGTTGAAGTTCTTCCCCGCCGAGGCCGCGGGCGGCTCCGACTACCTGAAGTCGATCGGCGGTCCGTTGCCGCACCTGCGCTTCTGCCCGACCGGCGGCATCACACCCGAGTCGGCCCCGCGCTACTTGGCGTTGCCGAACGTCGGTTGCGTTGGCGGCTCGTGGCTCGCTCCCAAGGACGCACTCGCCGCGGGCGACTGGGGCCGCGTCGAAGCGCTCGCGCGTGCCGCGACGGAACTGCGGAACTGATCGACGGACGATCGCGTGGTCTGGCGTCGCCGTCAGGCCGCGCGTTCGTCGTTCAGCAGACCGAGTGCCTCGTCGACCGAGTCGACCACGGGCATCCCGGTGGCTTCCAGGGCGGATCGGCTCATGACGCCCGTCGTGACGAGCACGCAGCCCGTACCCACGTGCGCTGCCGCCTCGGCGTCGTCGACGACGTCGCCGACGAGGACGACGTCAGCCGCGTCGAGTCCTTGCGCGTCGAGGTGCTCGGCGAGGTGTTCGGCCTTCGAACCACCGCCCGTCGCGTGACGCAGCCCGTCCACGCGAACGAACAGGTCCGCCAGGCGGTACTCGGTGATCAACGGGACCAACTCGTCGTGGAACCACATCGACAGCAGCGACTGCGTGCGTCCGGACGCTTGCCAAGCGCGCAGCCCGTCGGGCACACCGGTCGCGAGTTTGCAGGTGGACAGCAGCTCGCGGTACTCGTTGTGGTACAGCACATCGAGCGTTACCCAGTCCTCTGTGGACAGACTGCGCTCGAGCAGCCGTTCGTAGCACTGGAGCAGCGGCCTGCTGAAGATCGACTGCCAGTGCTCCAACGTGATGGACGCCCGTTCGAAACCCGCGCAGACCTTGTTGACCGCGGCGAGCACCGCCTCGTTGTCGTCGAGCAGCGTGCCGTTCCAGTCCCACACGATGTGCTTGGCATCTCTCCACACGGGAGTCACCCTAACGCCGTCGCCCTGGGGCACGTGCCTGAACGTGGGACTCGAGGTGCCCGAGCGTGGGACTCGCGGTCAGTCGAGGACGGTGTCGTCGAGGTCGGAGGCGTCATCGCCCGCACGGCGAAGCTCCTCGCGCACGACGCGGAACGCCATCCCCTCGGAGTAGCCCTTGCGGGCCAACTGTCCGACGAGCCTGCGGATCTTGGTGGTCTCGTCGACGTGACCGAGGCCGCGCAACTTCTTGCGCACGAGCTCACGCGCTCGCTCCTGCTCCGCCTCCTCGTCAACGGCGGCCACCGCTTCTGCGGCGATCGCGTCGTCGACGCCCTTGCGACGCAGTTCCATGGCGAGCGCACGGCGTCCGAGCCCCTGATGGGTGTGCCGGGAACGCACCCACATCTCGGCGAAGGACGCGTCGTCGATCAAGCCGGCCTTGTCGAACTTGCCGAGCACTTGCTCGGCGATCTCCCCGCTGATGCCCTTGCGCAACAGGGCTGTCCGGAGCTCTGCCCGCGTCCGCGGCCGCGCCGTGAGCAGCGTGAAGCAGATGTCCTTGGCCCGGCGCTGCTCGTCGGCGGGTTCCGCGGGGGCGGAGTCGTGGGATTCCTCGGCAGGCTTCCCGCGACCCCCGCCACCTCGTTGCCTCATCGCGGCTTAGAACTCGACAGGCGCCGGCGCGGTGTCGTCGGCGTCCAACGTGGCCCCGATGCCCAGCTTGTCCTTGATGCGCTTCTCGATCTCGTTGGCGATGTCGGGGTTGTCGCGCAGGAACTTCCGCGCGTTCTCCTTGCCCTGACCGAGTTGGTCGCCCTCGTAGGTGTACCAGGCACCGGACTTGCGCAGGATGCCCTGATCGACGCCCATGTCGATGAGCGATCCCTCGCGGCTGATGCCATAGCCGTAGAGGATGTCGAACTCCGCCTGCTTGAACGGCGGGGCGACCTTGTTCTTGACGACCTTGACCCTGGTGCGGTTGCCGACGGGCTCGCCGCCGTCCTTGAGGGTCTCGATGCGCCGGACGTCCAGGCGGATCGACGCGTAGAACTTCAGCGCCTTACCACCGGTCGTGGTCTCCGGAGAACCGAACATCACGCCGATCTTCTCGCGCAGCTGGTTGATGAAGATCGCGGTGGTGCCGGAGACGCTGAGCGCACCGGTGATCTTCCGCAGCGCCTGGCTCATCAGGCGAGCCTGCAGACCCACGTGGTTGTCGCCCATTTCGCCCTCGATCTCGGCGCGGGGAACGAGCGCGGCGACCGAGTCGATCACCAGGATGTCCAGAGCGCCGGAGCGGACCAGCATGTCCGCGATCTCCAGCGCCTGCTCACCGGTGTCCGGCTGGGACACGAGCAGCGCGTCGGTGTCGACACCCAGCTTCTTCGCGTAATCGGGGTCGAGCGCGTGCTCGGCGTCGATGAAAGCCGCGATGCCGCCGTTCTTCTGAGCATTGGCCACCGCGTGCAGAGCGACCGTCGTCTTGCCGGAAGACTCGGGGCCGTAGATCTCCACCACGCGGCCGCGGGGCAGGCCGCCGATGCCGAGCGCCACGTCGAGGGCGATGGCACCGGTGGGAATCACCTCGATCGGCGCCCGGCCCTCTTCACCGAGCCGCATCACCGACCCCTTGCCGAACTGCTTGTCGATCTGGGCCAGGGCCAGCTCGAGGGCCTTGTCCCTGTCGGGTGCTGGTGCCATCTGGAGTCCACCTCGGTTTGTTTCGAGCCGTCTTGTTGTCGTGGCCGACGCTACGGGCAAGCACCGACAATTTCGGCGAGGGGCGGGTCGGCCTGGAGGGTCGAACACCCGGTCGTGAAGCCTCAGCGTACCCGAACAGGTGTTCGACGTCAGCAGTGACGCGCTCAGCGACGGTGTTCCGGTACGTCGAAGGCGTCGCAGATCGCCACCCAGATCTCCTTCGGTGGAATTCCGGCCTCCAACGCCTGGTCGGCGGTCCGGCCGCCGAGCGCGGAAAGGACGTGGTCCTGGGCGAGGATCTCAGCCCTGACCTGGCCGAACTCGTTGGCCATGAGTTTTCGGAACACCGTGTTGCGCATCGAATCCAGGCTAGCCTCGAGGTGTGCTGCTCTTGCAACAAGACCCCACGGGCCTGTCCTCGCCCATCGGCCAGATCGCGATCGCGGCGGGACTCGTCGCCGCCGTCGTCGTCGGCCTGCGCGTCTGGTGGTACAACCGCAAGCGGTGATCGTTCCGCGGTGAGCCGACCGTCAACGCGCCCGGCGCATCGTCGCGAGCAGGCACACCATCAGCAACGGCAACGCCGTGAAGCCGACGATCAGGCCGAGTGCGGCGTAGGACCACGCGGTGACCACCACGCCCGCCACCGCCCCGCCCACCGCACCACCGATGTTCATGCACAGGTCCGACAGCCCCTGCGCGGCAGGCCGGTCGGGCACCGCGACCGACTCGGTGAGCAATGCCGAGCCGGCCACCAGGCCCGCAGACCAGCCGAAGCCGAGCAGTGCGAGTCCGGCGGCGAGTTGCGGCGCGTCGTGGGACGGCGCCATGCCCGCGACACCGGAGGCGGCGACGACGAGCGAGGCACCGATCGCGAGCACCGGGACGCGGCCCAGCCGGTCGGCCATCCAGCCGAACAACGGGCTGGCGACGTACATGGCGGCGACGTGCACGCTGATCACCACACCCACCACGCGCAGCGACGCCCCGGAGTGGTTCATGTGGACCGGTGTCATCGACATCAGACCGACCATCGCCGTGTGGCACAGCGTCACGCCCGCCAGGGCCAGCCTGGCCGACGAACGCAGGGACCGCCACACGGCCGTGACGCCGGGCGCGGGCAGCGCACCGCCCGCGCAGTGCGCAGCAGGTCGCACAGCGGGGTGCGCCACGCGCACCACCGCGAGCGGGTCGGGCCGCAACAGCACCAGCACGGCGAAAGCGGCCGCCGCGAACGCGACCGCGGCCAGCAGGAACGGGCCTGCGCCCGCCGGTAGCCCGACGAACGCCGCGAGGCGTCCGGCCGGGTCGGCGAGGTTCGGTCCGGCGACCGCGCCGATGGTGGACGCCCACACCACGACCGCGAGAGACCGAGCCCTCCGATGCGGGTGGGCGAGGTCGGTAGCGGCATAGCGGGCGGCCAGGTTCGCGCTGGTGGCACCGCCGAAGAGCACCAGGGAGACCAGCAGCGCGGGCCACGATGCGACCACCACCGCCACCGCTGCGAGCGCAGCGCCGAGGGCACCGGCCCCGTACCCGAGCGCCAAGGCCGGACGACGGCCCCGGCGTGCGGCCAGACGGGCGGCCGGCAGCGCGAGCAGAGCGGCGCCGAGGACCGCACTGGTCTGGGCGAGCCCGCCGACGGCGTCCGAGCCCGACAGCGCCGCGGCGATCAGCGTGCTCACCGCCAGACCGACGGCCACGCCGCAGGCACCGAGCACCTGCGTGGCCGTCAGCACCCGCAGCACCCTTCGCTGCAGGTGCTCCACCTTCGGTTCAGCGCTCGCCACCGCGGTGCTCATGATCATCATGTTGGCAGGTGCGGGCGTACCGGACCAAGGTCCGTCCGGGGGTCAGGTTCCGGGCTGGACGTTGCGTTCGAAGAAGTCGGCCACCGAGTCGGCCGTCATGTCACGCGACGCGCTGCCACTGCTCCTGGTCACGATGCCGAGCAGCGGCCGGTCCTCGGCGGTGAAGGTCAGCAGCCCCACGCCGCCGTCCGCGGCGGCCGTGTACCGGCCTTGCAGCCCGTTGCCCGACCACTGCGCCTGGACCAGGTCGCTCTTCAACGACTTGACGACAGCGTCCGCCCCCTGCTGGGCGCCGGTCACGGTCTCGGTGAGGACGTACTGCACCGAGTAGCCGTCCTTGATCGTGCAGCTCACGGCCACGCCCTTGATGGCGGCAGTTCCCGACACCGGGGCCGAGGCGCTCTCCTGGCACGTGCTGCCGTCCGGCACCGATCCCGCGAACTGGCGCAGGCATTTCGTGAAGCCCTTGTCGTCCTTGGCGGTGTCGGACTTGCAGTCCTGCGCGCTGGGCAGGCTCGGGCCGCGCAACGCGAAGGCCCCGCCCACGACGGCGAGCACCAGGACGACCACGCCGACACCGAGCAGCACCTTCTTGTTGTCCGTCTTCCTCGCGGCCGCACGCGCCGGGACGGAGGGGAAGTTGAACTGCTGCGGCCCGGTCGCCGGCTGAAGACCTCCCGGCGGGGTGACCTGGTGAGGACCGCTCGGCGTCCCCTGGACCGCGAACCCGCCCGTCGCCGGATGGTTCACCGCCGGGTACCCGCCCGTGACCTGCGGAGCCACCGGAGAGGTGATGACGGTCGGCTGTTCGGCCCGCGGCGTGGCGGGCCGGTCGGACGTGCCCCGGTGGGACGTGCCCCTGGCGATGCCGTCCACCGGGACGTGATGGGCGCCGAGCGCGACGGCCGTCTCCGGCTGGTCGAGGCTCACCGGCACCACCCGGACCTGCTCGGCGATCATGGTCGCCACGAGCGGGATCCGACTGGAGCCTCCGACCAGGTAGATGCCCGCGAGCTGCTCCGGTGCCATGCCCGTCGAACGGATCGTGGAGGCGAGCAACTCGACGCTGCGGAGCATGCTCGGCCGCACGAGCGCTTCCAACTCGGCGCGGGTGACCAGGACGTCGTCGAAGGGCTCCGGCATCGGCACCTCGGTCTGCGGGTGCCGCGACAGCGTCTCCTTCGCCGAGCGCACGTCCTCCTGGAGGGTGCGGCGCGCGCGCCGGTCCGCCGTCGACTCCGGGCGCAGCAACCGCTGCCAGCCGCCGGGGTCGCGCACGGAGACCTGACGGCCGACGTGCTCGAGCAGCGCCCGGTCCACGTCGAGACCACCCAGGTCCGGCAGGCCGTCCTCGGCGAGAACGGTGAAGCCCTCCTGTGTCGAATCGATCCGGGTGGCACCGACGATCGCCACGTCGAACGTGCCCGCGCCGAGGTCGTAGACGGCCAGCGCCTGACCGGGCGCCAGGGCCTGTCCCTCGAAGGACGCGAAATGCGCGGCCGCGGCGACCGGCTCGGGCACGAACCGCACGGCGCCGAGCCCGGCCCGGTCGGCGCTCTCGGCGAGGACGGCGAGGCGGGTCGGTCCCCACGTCGCCGGGTGCGTGAGGACGACGGTGCGCGGCGGTGCGCCGGTGGACCGTTCCGCCTCGGTGCCGACGCGGCGCAGGACGGCCGCGACGAGGTCGACGACGGTGATCTCGCGCTCGCCGAGCAGGACGGTGCGCTCGTCGACGCGGCGCTTCGGG